>DATFRK010000001.1:0-4887 GCA_035263325.1 Pyrinomonadaceae bacterium
CCGTTCCAGCGAGTAGCGACACTGGGGGCAGAGATCTCCCTCGATATAAATCCCGTAGTGCTTCTCAACCTCGGCGCGAAGTTCGTGGGGAATCAGATGCAGTGGCTCTTCGTGCATCGGGCAGTCTTTGATGGCATAGACCGCACCGCCTTCGGTTTTAGTCCAATCTTCGAGGCCACGTTTCAACATATTGACGATGGTCGATTTGCCACCACCAACCGGGCCCATCAGCAGCAGAATCCGTTTGCGCACTTCCAGACGCTGGGCAGCCGATTTGAAATACTCAACAATCTTGGCGATCGGCTCTTCGATGCCGAATAATTCATCGGCGAAGAAGTGGTACGAAATAACCTCGTGCGGAGTACCTTCGTTGATCCGATCTATCCCCGCGGCATGCACCATGTCGTTGATGCGGGCGTGCGAGAGTTGAGCGATACGCGGATTTTGAGCGACCAGCTCAAAATAGTCTCGGAAGGTCCCTTCCCAACGGAGGGCCTCATGTTCACGACGCAGATCTTCCAGACGTTCGCTAATGTTGAAATGTTTGTTGCCATCCTGCTCTTGCATAGCCTTTGAAACCTCTTGGCCTTCGCGCTCGGACAGCGTGAGGGGATCGGTCACGCTTGTGAGCGGCACCGGTCGCTCACTTGTGTGGTTAGGGTGTTGGTGGTTGATGCCTCGTGATGCGCCTCATGCGCGCGTAAGCATGAGCTACGTCCTCAAAGCATCAGTTCTCAATGATCGTTTTCAAGGGAACTCGCGGGCGGGAACACTCTGTCGGAAGCGAACCACACAGGCGCTTCCCTGGTTGAGGCAAGTATAGCACAGTGGTTAAGGGCTCAAGTCAACGCTTTATTTTCTTGACGTGAGTGTTTGGAGTACAAGCTTTAGCTTGTAGCCACAACAAAGGACAACCTCAAGTTTAAACTCCAAACTTCCGCAATGCACGGCAACAAACTAGTTTTCCCGTGCTATAACCACCCGAGGATGCAAACGCCCGCTGACTTTGTTGAAGTCGCCTATGGCAATTAGCTGTCCTTCTGCATCGTACATTCTTACCTTCGTCTCATCAGGCCAGTTAGTGTTCTTCTCCGCTGTCACCTCCAGTCCGTTGCGCACCCTGCGCACGTCGTCATGGCTTAGATGCACAAAAGGCAGGCGTGAGAGCGCTGTCCCGGCCGATAACAAGACCGTACCGAGAGCATCCTCACTTTGCCTGGTTTTCAAGTCATCCAGAGTTATTGCCCCGTCAATAGTCATGTCCCCCACGCGAGTGCGGCGCAGTTCCGCCAGGTGCGCGCCCACATTTAGGCGCTTGCCGAAGTCTTCCGCCAGGGTCCTGACGTAAGTGCCGCTGGAACACGCAACCCGCACCTGAAAATCAAACGTGCCGTCGAGATTGTCTTTCATCAACTCGCCGTTGGGCCTAATGGCCAGGAACTCGTGAATGCAAACCCGCACTGGTTGACGTTCCACTTCTTCGCCACGACGCGCCAGTTCATATAGTTTTCGGCCGTCCTTTTTCTTTGCTGAATACATCGGCGGGGTCTGGTTGATATAGCCACGCAGGGCAACCATGGCTGATTCGACTTCGGCCTCGCTCCATGGGCCAACCTTCCCTGACTCTGTGGCCAGGTTTATCCGGCTGCCGGTGCGGTCGCCGGTGTCAGTGGCGTAACCAAGGCGAATAATTGCCTCGTACTCCTTGTCGACCCCACTGAGAAACTGAGCCACCCGCGTCGCGCGTCCCACCAGGACCACCAGGACGCCGGTGGCAAAGGGATCCAGCGTACCGGTATGGCCAATACGACGCTCATGAAGGATGTGGCGCACCCGGGCTATCACATCGTGAGAAGTCAGATCTGGGGGCTTGTCGATAATCAGCACTCCATCCATGGGGACATTTTAGATTGCCGACTGCCGATTTGCGATTGGCCCACTGGTGTTTTGGCTCGCAAAGATGCTGAGAGATTTTGTGTTTTTCGTTGCGGCTTTGCTTCTATAGAGAACCTGCAGCGGCAGCGACGGGTTGTTAGAGTCATATCGCCCACCTCAGCTTCTTGCTGCTCAATCCGAACCCCCCAGCGGCAGCGACGGGTTGTTAGGGTCATCTCACCAGCACTTTGCATCTACACCGCTTTGCGTGAAAATCGCCAGTCATGCGGAAGCCCAAATCGATGGCGGAGGAGCGGCCCCAACCAACTCCCGAGGAAGTCAGAAAACGGACCTTTGAGCGCGCGGTGAAGCTCCTGGCCGCCAAACCTCGCTCGGTGGCCGAGTTACGGGAGAAGCTGGCCAATGTTCGCGGAGCCAACAAAGCTACGATAGAAACGGTCATCGCTCGCCTTCGAGAGTATGGGTACCTCGACGACGAACGATTTGCCTTTAGTTATGCTTCGTTAAAGGTCAAACAGCGGCCGATTGGGCGACGGCGACTGGAACGCGACCTAAAGTTCAAGAAGGTGGAAAGTACGGTAGCGGACGAAGCACTGGAGTTGGTCTACTCAGAAACATCGGAGGAGAGCCTCATCGATCGGGCCATCGAAAAGCGCCTTCGTCTGCGTGGCAAACCGGCGAACCGCAAAGAGGGCAAGAGCCTGTTCGACTATTTGCTACGGCAAGGGTTTGACTTTGAGCTGGTGAGTGAAAAAGTCCAAGCTTTGATACGGGATGATGGCGAAGAATGAGTTACTCGAGAAAACGCAAACGCCCGGCAGGTCAACACAGACGCCTAGTGAATACTGCCAGTTTTTTAACTTCTGGTACTCATGAGATTACGGAGCCATCGTAAGGAATACATCCCAAGCCCAGCGATTCACCTTACTAGCATGTTGATCAGAAACCTTTGAACGGTATCGGAAACGGTTACCGTACTTGTCCGTCTTCCTTGATTCCCGATAATCAAGGTCAATAACTGCCACGCCCAACGATTCAAGCGTGTGTAACTCGACGGATTCAGATACCCCGTTGTGGTTCGCGTCTTGCCAAAGTCGCAGCATTGAATAGATAGAATCAGTTGTATCGATGCGACCGTCCGAATTTCCACCGTTGTTCGGTTTATCATACACCGCAAGCGCTAAGAACCCTTGAGGTTCAGCAACAGGCGGCTGATCAGTTACATTTCCGAATAGTTCTTTACCACTATCAATTCGGCCGTTGCCGTTTCGATCCAACGCCAACCATGCGTCGTCGCTGTTGCTCTCCGTCCACGCTATCTGAATTCTCTGACCACCGCCTAAATCAAATAGAATCCCGTTCCTAGCATCCGTCAAATCATAGCCGTCGCCATTTACATCGATGAGGATTGGTGTGTAACAATAACCGGCATAACAATTTGTACCTGCTTGTTCGCAAGCGTATTTTTGACTTAACGTGCAACCAGTCTCACGATCGAGGCACTGGGACCAACAATCCTGATCGGCGCAATCAGTTCCGCCATCGCAGTCATTATCGATTTGATCATCGCATATCCCTTCACCTCCGATGGCCAAAATCGCACAATCAGGCTCAGCACAATCCGTAAAGCCGTCATTATCGTTGTCGAAGCCGTCGTGACACGTCGCTAGATCTTGTCCTTCCGGCCCACAAAGCTCACAACAGCCGAACAACGCATAGACGGTACAAGGAACCCAAAACTCCCCACTCCAACAGGAATTAACACCCTGCACGATTTTTTTGACATGATCCGGCTGGATCGCCGCAAGATAGACTCGTGTAGGAAGGCTTTTCTGGATTATTCGGATTGCAAGCTTGAGTGCATGTATAGAACGATTGCCTAACGTAATCACACCCACTGTCACAACATGGCGGCTTTGAGCCTTCAACAGGAGAAAAAAAATTTACCGACCGAAAACAGTCGGTAAAAAAGAGAAACCTTCTGCAATCAAGTTCCTGGGTGGTGATAAGCAGTTGCGCTCAAGCCCACCTTTCGATGGATATCGAAAAAGGTTCCTTGAGCATTGGCATATCCCGTTCCGTCCCCGAAATTCAGCATCTGAAAAACTAAGCCCACCTTAGAAGGCTGGTCCTTATGCATTTTGGATCTTGTAATTTCCCAGGAATTCGCTTCCGCTTCATCAATCTTAAGAACACCTGATTCTCCCGGCATTAGCGGACGATCCGTGCTCTCCAAGGCGGTAGTGAAGTCATTTAATTGTGCTCGTCCATAATGAACCCAAAACATGAATTCCTTACCTTCAGGTGACTTTACGCCCTGTGGAATTACCATGAAGCTCAAGTAGTAAATAGGCTTATCTGAATCGTTTTTAACTTCAATCTCTAAGTCGCGGCTCCATTTCTCGCTATTAATATTCTTATGCTTTATCTTTATGGGTATGTGTTTCGGTACACCAATACCTAACTGCCTCCCCTCGCTACGTTCAGCTGGCTGATTATCTTGGACTGGGAAGACGACATTAGAATCGGCTCCCGCAAAAGGAACAGAACGCGACAAGGTAATTAGGATTGCAACTAACGTAACCAGTAAGGTACAACGGAGAAGGTTGGCTCGTAGAGGATTCATCTCACCACTCCTAGAGGAAGAGTAGAACAACATCGGGGATTGTGATGGCCTAGCGACTTATATACCTACGACATTTGCATGTCAAAAGAAAATCGCAACGGGCAGACTGGAATGATCTCGAAATGACATCTCCCACAATTACGATAAGAATATTGCCTAACGCAACGAGAAACTAGTCTCAACGGCACATGTTTTTAGCGACCCAAACAATGGGGAGGAATGAGAGTACTACGTAGTACAACGGCAACTGAACCTGCTCCTATTGACTACGCCTCAGAGTCGGCCCGCATTTGATTTCAAGGCTCTTCCGCATTGGTGTCAACCGTGTAGTCCCTAAATTTCACCGTCTCCTTCGCGCGTGTTAA
>DATFRK010000002.1:0-15251 GCA_035263325.1 Pyrinomonadaceae bacterium
AAACTTGCCGGCGGTGTGGCAGTGGTGAAAGTTGGTGCGGCCACCGAAACCGCGATGAAAGAAATCAAAATGCGCGTCGAAGACGCCTTGAATGCGACCAAAGCCGCGGCTCAGGAAGGCATTGTGGTAGGCGGCGGCATCGCACTCGTGAGAGCGGCCAAAGTGCTCGACAGTTATGAAGCTGACGACCCTGATGTGTTGACCGGAGTGAAAATAGTGCGACGGGCGCTACAGGAGCCAGTGCGTAGAATTGCGGAGAACGCAGGAGTTGAAGGTGCAGTGGTGGTGGGCGAAGTGGAACAGATGAAAGGAAGCAAAGGGTTTAACGCGGTGACCGGTCAGTTTGAAGACCTGGCGGCCGTGGGAATCATCGATCCGACCAAAGTGGTTCGGACCGCCCTACAGAACGCAGCCTCAATTGCTGGTCTGCTTTTGACGACGGACGCTGCAGTTACGGAAATGCCTGAGCCCAAGAAGGCTGGTCCGCCGATGCCGGGAGGTGACGACTACGACTATTAAGGACATTACTTTTCAATAAACTTATAACTACACAGACGACCGGCGGCAGGATAATTGCAGGCAAAACTCCGCCGGTATTTGTTATTGCATTGAAACGCAACGGCGCTTATCCTGACGACATCTAACCTCCGGCTAGCTGTTGTAGTGGCCGTTGGAAAGGCGAAAAAGATTCAGCCGGATTGAACTGAAAACGCCGCGCTGATCGTATCTAAAATATGGTCGACCTAGGTTCATACAAAGATAAATTTGGCGATAGCGGCCAACGAATACTGGAACACGCCCTAAACGAATCCCGCAAACGAGATCAAAATTTCGTATCCGTAGAACATATTCTGCAGGCTCTGACCGTTGAAGAGCCGGACATGTTTAATTCCGCCATGCGCGAGCTTTCGCTCGACCCGGTAGTCGTTAAGATGGCTATCGAGAAGCGGCTCAGCAGCAGCCGGCAACAGTACGCCGGCAAGGGCTTTCGCATCGGTCCAGACACTACAGACCTTTTTAAGCGGGCGATGGAACGCGCTCGCAGCCAGGGCCGCAAGTCCATCGAAGCTACCGATATTTTTGAGGCCTTAAGTAATCAGGACAGCCTCTTTATCGACGTTCTCCGCACGATGGGTGCAAGTCCGGAAGCAGTAGTGGAAAACGTTCGGGCCCAGGTACAAAAACGGGAACGGGAAGAAGAACAGAACCGGAAGAAGTTTGAGTTACCGCCATATCTCAAGCATTTTGGTGTCTCACTCAATCGCCTGGCGCGGGCAGACAAGATTCCACCCACTATCGGCAGAGAAAAAGAGATTCAACAGATCATCGAGATCCTCTGTCATCGTGAGCGTGCCAATTCACCAATGTTGGTTGGAGAGCCAGGGGTGGGCAAGACGGCCGTAATCGAAGGCCTGGCCCGACTCGTCGAACTGGAACCAGAAAAAGTCCCGGCTCGACTCCGCGGTTCTCATATCGTGCAACTGCAGATGGGTGGCATCGTCGCCGGGACCATGCTGCGCGGTATGTTCGAGGAGAGAATTAAAGGCATTATCGACGAGGTGAAAGAACGCGACAACTTGATCCTCTTTATTGATGAGGCCCACACAATTATTGGCGCCGGCGCAGCACTGGGAACATCGTCTGACGCAGCCAACATGTTCAAGTCGGCCCTGGCGCGCGGTGAGATGCGTATCATCGGCGCGACTACCCTGTCGGAATACAAGGAATACATCGCTGAAGATGAAGCCCTGGCGCGACGCTTCCGGCTCGTGAAGGTGGTGGAACCCTCCATCAATGAGACCAGGGAAATATTGTTGGGTCTGCGTCCGCGCCTCGAGAAGAACTATTCGGTGAAGATTTCCGACGACGCTATCAACACCGCGTTGGAGATGGCTCCCAAGTACATCCGAAACTTGCACCTGCCAGACAAAGCAATCGGCTGGTTGGATACGGCGGCGGTCAAGGTTGAGATCAACGAGCCGCAAACCCTGGAAGTTAAGCCGGAACACGTGATTGAAGTGATTTCGCAGGAGTCACGGATTCCCCGCGACATGATCTTCCGCGATACGAGCGACCGCTTTGCGATGACTGAAGCGATGTTAGGGCGGCGCGTCATCGGGCAAAAGGAAGCCATTAAAGCAGTCGCGCAACGTTTGCGCTTGAACAAGGGCCCGCTGAAAGAGTCGCACTACAAGCCAGACGGCGTGCTGCTGTTCCTTGGACCAACCGGCGTTGGCAAAACAGAGTTGGCCAAGGCCGTTGCGGAGTTCATGTTTGGTGACGAAGAGAAGATGGTGCGCATCGACATGTCTGAGTACAGCGACGGCACGGTGAGTATTGAAAAACTCATCGGCATGCCACGAGGCATTGTCGGTTCGGAGCGTGGCGGAATTTTGACCGAGCAACTGCGGGAGAACCCGTACACAGTGCTCTTGTTGGATGAAGTTGAGAAGGCTTCACCCTACTTGATGAACCTGTTTCTCCAGGCTTTTGATGAGGGCTGGTTGACCGATGGTCGCGGTAAGAAGGTTTATCTTTCCGATGCAATCATCATCATGACTTCGAACCTTGGTTCCGACAGCTTCAAGAAATTCGAAAAGCCACTCGGATTTGGCACCAAGACCGCTTCCGACTTCCGCGCAGTGAAGAACGAAGTGATGAAAGCAGCCGAGTCACGCTTCTCACCGGAGTTTCGTAACCGTATCGATGAGTTGGTCGTCTTCTCGCCGCTGACAATGGATGAGGTACGCCAGATAGCGCGGCTTTATCTCGATAAGTTGCGCCGCCAGATGGAACGCCAGGGCAAGGTGGTTGAGGTGAGCGAGGCGGCGGTCAACTTACTCACTGAGAATGGCTATAACACCGCTTATGGCGCGCGCTTTCTCAAGCGACACATCGATGAAAAAGTGAAACTGCCCATCACCGGTATGTGGAAAACATCAGCCGGCTTCAGGGTTGACGTTGAGAATGGTGAGATTGTCGTCAAGCCGGATAGCGGCGTTAAGCCAGAACTTAATTAGGCAATAGACCACAAGGGGATTAAGCTCGGGGTTTCAGTGACTCTTTCATTGAAACCCCGTTTTCAGCTATAAGCAGTCTTCAAATGTCAGTACACGATTCATTTTCAACTCCCCGCGCAACCTCAGCGTTGTCCAGTTCTCTAAAGTCTTTCGTGTTATTTCGCGTGGTTTCGTGGATCGTGAGTTTGGGTTACGGACGATCCACGAATTCACACGAAGTAGCACTAAAAACCGTTGAGAACTGGACAACGCTACGGTGGCGCAGCGTGTTTCTAAGAAGTCGCAGAAACGCTGAGTTCACGCAGAGAGTTTCTACAACGACGCGCAGAGGATTGAATATCGTTCTGCTTGCTTGTCTGCTCTTAACGTCTTTAGCAGTCTTCGCTCAAGAACCAAGTCCGACGCCGACGCCCGGGGCCAACCTGCCCCCAGGAGGGGCGGATGAAAAGTCGACGCAAATAATCAATCACGCCATCGAGGTTTTAGGTGGTCCGGCTTATCTGAACGTAAAAACCATGGTAGGCCGCGGCTTTTATACAAGCTTTAAGGACGGCATCTCACAAATCCCCGCACGGTTTCTCGACTACCTCGCTTATCCCGATCATGAACGCACTGAATTTACTGGTGACGGAATAAAGACCATCCAAACCAATGCCGGCGCGACCGGATGGTTGTTTGACGGCGCGGTGAAGACGATCACCGACCAGGGCCCAACCCAGGTCGAAGAATTCAAACAGACTATGCGTACGAGCCTGGAGAATCTGTTGCGTGGTTGGTATCAAAAAGAAGGCGGCAAGGTCACTTACGTTGGTCGCCGGGAGGCGGGACTGGCGAAACGAAATGAAACCGTTAGACTCACCTATCCCAACGGCTTCTGGATTGAGTATGAGTTTGGGGCCCAGGACAAATTGCCAGCAAAGATTATTTACAAGCGAACTCGTAAGAATCCAGACACCGGCGACGAAGTAGAAACAACTGAAGAGGACCACTTACTCAAGCCGATCGCCGTTCAGGGTATTACTGCAGCCTGGATCATCGATCACTTTGTCGATGGCCACCAAAGTTCACGCATCAACTACGAATCGGTCCAATATAACCAGACCCTGCCGGATTCCCTCTTTGCCAAGCCAGCTGATGTGAAAAGCATCAAGTAACTGGGACCGCGGGCGGCGCGCCCACTCTTCCCAACCGTTTAAATCGCCAACCCACCATCAACCTGGATTGTCTGCCCCGTAATGTAGCGCGCATCATCAGAAAGCAGGAAGCATGTAATCTTCGCCACTTCGTCTGCTTCCGCAAAACGGCCCAACGGAATCTGCTCGAGAATCCTGGCGCGATAGGTTTCGTCCAACGCCCCCGCCATGTCTGTTGCCACCATTCCCAGCGCCAACGCATTCACCGTAACTTTGCGACTGGCCACTTCCTTCGCCAATGCCTTTGTCAAACCAATCATGCCCGCTTTGGAAGCTGAGTAGTTCGACTGGCCCGGCATTCCTACTTCGCCGCTGATTGACGAGATGTTCAGGATCGAACCGCCCGTGTCTTGCCGCAACATGGTTCGCAATGCCGCCTTGGCAAAATTCCAGGCGCCTTTCAAGTTGGTGTCCATCACCTCATCCCAATCACTTTCTTTCATCCGTAGAATCAAGTTGTCGCGCGTGATGCCGGCGTTGTTAATGAGGAAGTCGATGCGACCGAAAGCGTCTTTCACCTGCTTCACCATTTCGGCGGCCGCCTCGGTGTCAGCCACGTCACACTGAAACGACAAGGCTCGTACGCCAAGCGCTTCGAGCTCTGCTTTTAATGTCTCGGCCGATTCGGCACTCTTAGCATAGTTGAAAGCGACGTCAGCGCCGTGTCGCGCGAGTTCGAGGGCGATAGCGCGGCCGATACCGCGAGTGGCGCCCGTCACGATCGCGACGCGGTTGGAAAATGGTTTTTGTTCAGACAAATCTCGTTTCCTTTCCTAGCCGATTCTCCCGGTCTGTCGTGGGGAGCGCGGAAGTTGATGGCCACACCAGGGACAATAGTTGATTACGGAATAAGATGATCCGCCATCGTGAACGATGATGCCGTACTCCCTGAACTCGCGAGAGTAATAGACAATATGGTCGGGGCAATCGAATGGCTGATCATGTTCCGCGCATTCTCTTGCCAGTTCTGCTGCCATGACACCACAACACGGTTGAATGTCGCTCAAGTATAAGTTTCCTCCGCCAATTAATTCAGCTTGGTGCGCTAACCTGTATGGACATGGGCCCGGTGCAGTGGCCTGACTGTCAAGGAGGGCTCAGTCTACCATCGATTGCCGACTGAGTATTGAGCACTACCTTTTTAGAAGTTTTACTCCGTGCACCCTTCCTGCTCTCAGTGTCGTCTGAGAACATCCTGGCCTGTTATCTGGCTGTCGAAGACAAGCATTGAGGCTCTGTGGTGAAATTCGTTCTTCGCCTCCGCCACAAAGGCGCAAAGAGCACCGAGGTTGCACAGAGAAAATAGATTCGCGAAGACTCGGTTGACATCATTATCTCGACTCGGATAGCGTGGCCTTTATTTTTCCACATGGAGCGGTCTCTAATAGCACATGATCTCGATAATGAACAAATGCTCGGTCTATTTTGAGTTTCCAGATATCAACACATTTGCCAGGAGCGACGGGACCAAAGTCACGGGACTCACATGCTGAAAGGAGGCTTCGAGTGCGCACTGCTGTAGCTACTGTGTCGTTTGGTGAGCCTATGCTTTGCTTAGATTGTGGGGTTTTGTTGGCTGATGCAGGGGTTAAAATCAGTTCAATCAAAATAGAAAATGACGAATGGACGGCTCGGGGTCGGGTTGAGGAACCTATGAACGCAGGTTGTCCGCAATGTGGAAAGATCTACAAAGCGATAATGCATAGCATCCCAATCCTTTGTGAGCCATTCAAGTGTCCCAAGTGTGACTCGGACGAGAGCCTTCAGTACAAGGTAAAGAGTATTACTTCGGCTGCTGAAGGATGTGAGTTTGAGGCCAGCATTGCTTGCAAGATCTGCAATAAGAAACGATCGCTCAAAAGGACAATCAAAAGTTTCTTTGATGTAGTTAAACTAAAGGTTGGCCCTACGGGAATAACAGTTGAAAACGCTTGACGATTCAAGGACATACTTTGATTCGTTAGCTTTGTAACGTAGCAACAGTAAGAAACACACGAACACGCACAACAAACAATGCTCGATCTCAACTACGTCAGAGAAAATATCAACAAGGTCCGCGCGGCCTTAGGTGCACGCGGGGCCGACGAACAAGCACTCGATGCTTTTGCCCAGGCGGATGCCGAACGACGCCGAATCATTGCTGAATCAGATCAACTAAACGCGCAACGGAACGCCGCCAGTCGCGAAATCGGTGGCTTGATGAAAGACGGCAAGCGTGAAGCAGCCGATGCGCGCCGGGCCGAGGTCGGCGCGTTGAAGGACCGCATTGCCGAACTCGACCAGCAGCGCGACCAGGCCGAAATGAAAATGCAGGAGTTGTTGTCTTCGTTGCCGAATATTCCTCACGAGAGCGTGCCGGTGGGCAAAGACGAGTCGGCCAATTTAGAGATTCGTCGCTGGGGTACCGCACCGAAATTTGATTTTGAACCAAAGGACCACGTTGACCTTGGTACCGCGCTGGGCATTCTCGATCTGGAACGAGCCACGAAGATCGCTTCCGCTCGTTTCGCGATTCTAAACGGAGCGGGTGCCCGACTCGAACGCGCCTTGATCAATTTCATGCTCGAGGTACAGACGCGGGAACACGACTACCTGGAAACGTTGCCTCCCTTCATCGTTAACCGCAATGCGCTTTTTGGTACCGGTCAATTGCCGAAGTTTGAAGAGGATCTCTTCAAACTCGAAGACGAACGAAACTTGTACCTGATCCCCACGGCGGAAGTGCCGGTGACGAATTATCATCGCGAAGAAATACTCGACGCAGCCGAGCTGCCGCTAAAATGGGCGGCTTATACACCCTGTTTTCGCTCCGAAGCGGGCAGCTATGGCCGTGACACGCGTGGTGTCATTCGCCAGCACCAGTTTGAGAAAGTTGAACTGGTGAAGTATGCGTTACCGGAGAACTCTTACGAAGAGCTTGAATCGTTAACAAGAAATGCTGAGGCGATCTTACAAAAGTTAGGTCTGCACTACCGGGTGGTGGCCCTGTCCACCGGTGACCTTGGTTTTGGTTCGACGAAGACTTATGACATCGAGGTGTGGTTGCCGTCGCAGAACACATTTCGCGAGATCTCGTCGTGCTCCAATTACGAAGCGTTCCAGGCACGGCGTGCGCAGATTCGTTTCCGTCGGGCTGGGGGAAGCAAGCCTGAGTTTGTGCACACCTTGAATGGTTCGGGTCTGGCGATTGGCAGAACCTGGATAGCGGTGCTGGAAAACTACCAACAAGCGGATGGTTCGGTGATCATCCCAGAGGCGCTCAGACCGTACATGGGTGGATTGGAAAGGATTGGTTAGTGGTCAGCAGTTGGTGCGACTTTTATCGGACCTATTCGACCTATAGGACTTACAACTGACCACTAACCACCAACTACTGACTAATCTTTACTTCACCCGCAAATCAAACGGCATCACCAACATTGTATCGCCGTCCTTCATCCGATCCATCAACGCCATAAAGCGAAACGCCCGGCGCGCGTCCTCGGGTAACGCCGCCAGTACCGCAGCTTGCTGCTCTTGCGCCTTCGTGTTCGAATCGCCACTGCTACTCAACAATTGCTGCAGGAACGTTTGCGGATAGGGCATTACTACTCGTTCCACTTCTTTGTCAGGCGGAAGATTGGCCAACTTCTTCGCCAGCTGGATCGTGCGCTCCAAGCCACCGAATTCATCTACCAGGCCGCGGTCCTTCGCCTGCGCTCCCGTCCAGACACGACCCTGGCCCACCGCATCAACATCTTTCGGATCCTTGTTCCGACCTTTCGCTACCTTCGGCACAAAGTCGTTGTAGTAGGTGTTCCTGATCCACTCCTCAAACTTCACTCTCTCCTCGTCGGAAAACTTTTCCGTCTCACGGAACATGCCGGAGTGTTTACCACGCAACACGTACTCGTTTGAGATACCCAACCAGTCGTACAGGCCGCGCATTACAGGCTTGCCGGCGACTACGCCGATGGAACCCGTAATCGTTGATGGTTGCGCGACAATCTTGGCGGCACTGGCAGAGATGTAATAACCGCCGGAAGCAGCCACGTCACTCATGGAAACAACCACTGGCTTCTTTTGATTGGCGTTCTGCACTGCGCGCCAGATAATGTCAGACGCCAGGCCAGAACCACCGGGGCTATCAACCCGCAGGATGATAGCTTTGATAGTCTTGTCCGCGGCGGCCTCGTTTAAAGCTTTGACTAGTGTGTCGGAACCGATTGATTGCTCGCCCGAAGGACTGTTCTGCGAAGAGCCGGAGGTGATATCGCCGGTGCCATAGACGACCGCGATCTTCTCCCCTTTATTCAAGCCGAGGGATTCGGGCGATACGTCGCGATACTCATTGCGCACTAGCGGCAAGGTGTCTGTATCCTTAAACCCAAGTTTCGTCTTCACCTCTTTCTCGAGTTCATCACGATAGGCGGCAACGTCAATCAAGCCAACTTCCTTCGCTTTGGCAGCGTTGTAAGGCGCGTCGTCAATTAGCTTACGCACTTCGTCGGGAGTCTTGTGCCGGTCTTTGGCGATCGTGTCTACGAAGCGACCGAAGAGATCGTCGAGTAGGGAGTTGACGTATTCACGATGAGCGTCGGTCATCTGCTTTTGCG
The DNA here is from genome assembly GCA_035263325.1 of Pyrinomonadaceae bacterium. Classification (GTDB taxonomy): domain Bacteria; phylum Acidobacteriota; class Blastocatellia; order Pyrinomonadales; family Pyrinomonadaceae; genus PSRF01. The sequence continues at coordinate 8,809 of DATFRK010000002.1, forward strand.
TAAACATGTCGCCGGCGCTCTTGTACTTCCCGATCTGATAGATGTCAGGATAGACGCCTAGCTTATCGAGACTACCGCGGAAGAACATGACATCCGCCGCCAACCCGTTAATGAACAGCTCACCTGGCGGAGGAACAAAAATCTTGTCGCACGCGGTAGCGATGTAATATTCCTTGTTCAGACCAAACTCGATGTAGGCATAGACAGGTTTGCCGGAAGAGCGGAAGTCAATGATGGCGTCGCGAATCTCTTCCGCTTTGCCCCAACCCACACCCGACGTATCGATGTCGAGGATGATCGCTCTGATCCGGTTGTCGACCTTCGCTTTCCTGAACTGCAGCACCAGTCCAGTAAGGGACTGATCGGGACCGCCGAAAAACCTCTTGAAGGGATCATCAGGCGTGTAGTCTGGCAGGCTCCCGGCCACTCGGAGGACGAGTGCGCTATTGTTACGAATGGACGGTTCGCCACCACGCAAGCGGCTGATGATAATCGCCGCACAAATCACAACCACCAGCACCAGTACGGCGACGATACCGGTGATAATAAGGACTGCTTTTCGGGTGCCTGACATTGCCATAATTGTTTGCTTTAGACCTCTGGAATGAAGAATTTGGACGCAATTCCGCGTGTGCTATTACGCGCCACGGGGGTAAAAGGTTTTGTCTCGTGAATCGTAAATCGTGAATGGTAAATCGTTATGGCCAGAATTCAGTCGAAAGTGCCGTCATTTAAACGATTCACGATTTACGACTTACGAGTTATCCAGCCACCGCCGACCACCTCATCACCCCTGTAGAAAACAGTGGCTTGTCCGGGGGTGATAGCTCGCTGCGGCTCATCAAACACAACCTGAGCGCGACCGCTTTCAAGGGGCGTGATAGTCGCCGGCGCCGCGATATGACGATAGCGCACCCGCACTTCGGCACGCACGGGCGTCTGTGGCTTGTCCAGCGCAACCCAGTTGACGCCGGCGGCTGTGAATTCGTTACTTAGTAGATCTTCCTGCGACCCAACCGTAATGCGATTCTGGTTCGCTTCCACTGAAATCACGTAGAGCGGTCGTTCGTCGGCAATGCCGATGCCGCGACGCTGTCCGATAGTGTAGCGATGAATGCCTCCGTGTTTACCAATCACCCGGCCAGTGGTATCGACAATCTCTCCTTCGCCAGGCAAGCGTTCGGTCGCGTTTTCGGCAGCCAGGTAACGATCAATAAAACCAGCGTAGTCGCCGTCGGGCACAAAGCAGATCTCCTGCGACTCCTTCTTTTCCGAAATTGCCAGGCCGTGGTCGCGAGCTGCCTGGCGCGCCTCAGGCTTCGACATCTCCCCCAACGGGAAAAGGGCGCGCGACAGTTGTTCTTGCGTTAACTCCCAAAGGAAATACGATTGATCTTTCTGTTCATTGCGTCCGCGGAAAAGACGGTAACGATTTGCCGCCTCGTCGAATTCCACGCGGGCGTAATGTCCGGTCGCCACCTTCTCACAGCCGAGACTTACCGCGAGTCGATCCAGCGAGGCAAACTTCAAGCGGCTGTTGCAGGATACACAGGGAATCGGTGTTTCACCCGCCAGGTAACTGGTGATAAAAGGTTGGACCACGGCCTGCTCAAAGTCGCGTTCGAGGTTGAGCACATAAAAGGGAAAGCCAAGTTCTTCAGCCACTCGGCGCGCGTCGTAGACATCATCCAGCGAGCAGCAACGCGACGGTAGTGGGTCACCATTTTCGTCGACATTTATGCCACGCCGTTGGTCCCACAGCTGCATAGTGAAGCCAACGAGTTCGTGGCCCTGTTCTTTCAAAATTGCGGCGGCAGCTGACGAATCCACGCCCCCACTCATTGCTACTGCGATTTTCATCTCTTTGATTTTTGATTTTTGATTTTTGAATTTTGATTTTTGATTGCCGCTTTTGTGCTTTGTCCTTGTTCGTGGCTACGACGCCGGAAGTCCTCAGTAACTGAAAACAAAGTACAAAGGACAAAGCGCCTCAATCAAAAATCAAAATTCAAAAATCAAAAATTTATCCCCCAGTTTTGTGCCCTTTCTGACCGAATGTTAAGATGCCGCCCTGTTGTGAAAAACTCCGCCAACGCAACAAGCAAGAATACCCCACAAGGGAGGGGAACGTCAGCCGAGCGGAGATAGTTGAGACTGAAAAAGCATGGCCGAACAAGCAATTGAAGAGTTTCGCGTAACCCAGGAACCTTATTATCTGCCTGTAGGAAATGAAGTTGAGCTGTTTGAGGCAGCCCATACCGCCCGCCTCCCGGTAATCCTCAAAGGACCAACCGGCTGTGGCAAGACGCGGTTTGTCGAACACATGGCCTGGCGACTGGAGCGCCCGCTGATCACAGTTGCCTGCCACGAAGACCTATCGTCAACTGACCTGGTGGGACGCTTTCTGCTGGAAGGCGAGGAAACGATCTGGCATGACGGTCCGCTAACCTCCGCGGTACGAAATGGCGCCATCTGCTATCTCGACGAAGTGGTCGAAGCACGCAAAGATACGGTCGTAATCATTCATCCGTTGACCGATCACCGGCGTCGTCTGCCAATCGAAAAACGGAGCACTATTCTCGAGGCACCTTCCGATTTCATGTTGGTGGTCTCTTATAACCCCGGTTATCAATCGATTCTGAAAGACCTGAAGCAATCAACGCGACAGCGCTTCGTCGCAATCGAGTTTGACTACCCGCCGCCGGAATTGGAAGCCGAGATTGTGGCGCGCGAGGGAGGCATCGATGAAGGCACCGCGCGTGACCTCGTGCTCATCGGTCAAAAAGTGCGAAACCTGCGTGGCCACGGTTTGGAAGAAGGTGTCTCCACTCGTCTCCTGATTTATGCCGCTCAACTAATTGCCCTGGGCATTCCTCCGGTTGATGCTGCCGATGTGGCCATGTGCTCACCGATTACTGACGACCGCGAGTTGCAACGCAGCATTCGTGAGATCGTGACGACCGTGATCTAGAAGTTTGGCCATGGCTCGGTCTGATATGGACAAAAATACCTCTCCGTCTCGTTCCCCTCAGACCGCAGCCGACGAAGCTCAAGAGACTCAATCAGTCGAGCGACAATCTTTTCTCGAACTCACTCGTAGCCTCGCTGGCTTACCGCTGGAACATGCGGCAGCCGCACTGGAGACCAGTGCCGCAATCGCCAGTATTTCACTCCGCGCGGGGATCGAGTTTCTGCGCGCTGCTCCGGCCGCAGCCGAAATAGTCAGCCCAGGCGAACTGCGATCATGGGGTGACCTGGGTCGACGTTTGGCGATGAGTGATTTCGAATCAGCGGCAGCGTTTTTTGCGGAAGGTGTTACGCCCCTACGAGGACTTCCCGCGACGTTGCAGGCAGCAATCATTCAACTGTGCTTGCGGCAGATGACTCTTTCGACAGCGGTTGGCAAAGAAACCTTTCGCTCGGTTCCGGAACTCGCCCGGATCGTAGCCGACAACGATCTCCTGCAGGGGATTCTTGAAGTCGCTGCCGAGATTGCGCGACGCTCTGCCAAACATAGTGCGGAATTCCTTAAGCACAGCGAGCGGGTCGCCCAGGCACTAAAAAGTGATCACGACGCGGACACGATTGCCAAAGCTCTCACCCTGGCGGGCGACTTTGCTGAGCGAGCCGGCGGAATTGCTGCGGACGCCTGGGCGTCTTTGCCAGACGCGCTAGCCCAACTCCCAGCGAAGGATGCGCAACGACTACTCACAAACACAGCAACATTCCTTGAACGAGGTGGTGGTGCTTCACTCCATGTGTTGTTGTCGGGTGGTGAAATCCTCCGGCGTGCGCCGGAGATTTTTGACGACTGGGTCGCCTTGCTCTGGGTGATTGCGGTTCACGGTAACGCTAGCCTGGTGGCCTTTGTCCGTAGTAGTCCAAGGTTTATCCGGCTGTTGAGTAACGAAAACAATCGCGCTGAATCGATCACCCTTGCGCGACGCGTGCTGACCCTGACGAAGGAGATCGCCGCCATTGATGGTGAAGCGGCTTTAGCAAGCTTTCGTTCGAGTGCACGGGCGTTGCGCAGTGTTTCAATTGATCAATTTGAGGCCTGGGCGCGACGTGGGTTGTCAGCAACCGGGCGGAACGATGCGCGTGCCCGGCGCAGTTACTTTTCTTTGGAAACACGAGGCAGTTACGAAGCATTGCACAGTGGCACCAACGGGTTGACGCTGGACTCGGTGCAACATTTGCTCAGACTCTATGTTGAAGCGCTGACAGGACGCGAAGTCGAGATTGCCGCGCTGGCTGCGGTGCCAGATGAGTCGCGGATCGGTGATGGGCACACGATCCATCTGCCTTCGCTCGTCAATGAGTTTGCTGACGACGACCTTGATTTCCGGCTTTATAAAGTGCTCGCTGCGCATGCGGCCGGCCAAATTGAGTTTGGTACTTACGCGCGCGGCGAGTTATTGCGCGCCGCTTATACGACGATAATCGCCAATCACGACCCGGAGAATGTCGACGCGCGTGATGCCTTTGCCATTGCAGATGAAATGCTGCTCGTCGATCAGACGAAGGCAGATCAACCAGCGCGAGCTATTGATGAAAGCCAACAGCCCGGTTACCAGGACGTGCTCAAACTCTTTCCCGTGCCGCAACTGGCGCGACGAATCTTTGGCACCTTGGAAAATGGGCGCATCGATCGACGCCTGCGTCGCCAGTACCGCGGCCTCGCCCGTGACCTGGATTTCATTCGCGAACATTTGCGCCGCAGCCGGCCGCGGATCACGGAACTGCCAGCCTCGCTGATTCCCTTTGAATTGCTCTTCCAGGTAACCCTGCTTGGTGGCGCTCTCGACGATAGCCGGCAGTTCTATGGCCAGGTTGTATCTGAACTGGAAACCATCGTCACTAACTACCTGGCAGAGCCGCAAGCATCCGTCGCTGACACGATGCTCGCCACCGATCGGGTCTACGAGCTGTTCCGCACAGTGATCCCAACTGACGATTCAGTCCAACAAATAGATGTACCTGATGAGGAGTCTCAGGAAGAAGATTCCGGAGTGAGTGAGCGTCTGAAGCAGAACCAGGCGCGGCGGATGCCCCAGCGCAAGGATGCCCGGGAACTGTTCAACGCCTGGAATGATCCCTCGCGCGAAGGCGAACCCGATGAAATCGCCGGCTCCGAGGCCTGGTCGGAAGCGGAGACACCAGAGCAAGCGCTAGCCGAGGGTGACGTGGCCTACAACTATGATGAATGGGATCGCGAGTTGACAGATCATCGACTGGGTTGGTGCCGGGTGATCGAGAAGCGAGTGAAGCACGGCGATCGCAGCTTCGTCGATCACACCAGGGAGCGGCACAAGGGAGTCATCTCTTCAATACGCCATCAGTTTCAATTGATGAAACCAGAAAACTTGACGCGCGTGGCGAATGAAGTGGATGGCGAAGAGTTTGACCTGAACGCGGTCATCGACTACGTGATCGATCGCCGCGCAGACGGGCAACAGTCTGAGCGCATTTACACAAAACGGCTGCGGCGCCGGCGTGATGTGGCGGTGTCGTTTCTGCTGGATCAGTCGTCATCGACAGCGCGCACCATCGGGCGACATCCATTGCAACCGTATACGCGGCCCGGCAGGCGCATTATCGAGATAGAAAAAGAAGGTTTGGTGTTGATGAGTGAAGCGTTGGAAGCTGTCGGCGACGTTTACTCGATAAACGGCTTCACGTCGGAAGGTCGGCGCAATGTAAAGTTTTACGTAGTGAAGGATTTCAACGAGAAGTATTCAGACGAAGTGAAGCGACGCATCGGCGGTATCAATTACCAGAACAACACGCGTCTCGGGGCGGCGATTCGTCACGCTACAGCCAAACTCGCCAAGCAGGACGCGCGCACCCGCTTATTGATTGTGCTCTCAGACGGACGTCCTTACGATCACGACTACGGCGACGCCCGTTATGCGCGGGAAGACACTCGGGAGGCTTTGCGCCAGGCGAAGAACGAAGGCATCACCCCGTTTTGCATTACGATCGATCGAGAATCTGAAGCTGAGTTGAAAGATCTGTATGGCGAGATCGGCTATACGATCATCGACGACGTGTTGACCCTGCCCGAGAGACTGCCGGGAATCTATCGCCGCCTCACTACTTAATCCACATCATCCACAGATTACGCAGATTACGCAGAGCTTTCTAAAACATTGGAGTTGATGCTTTTCTCTGCTGTGATGTTGAAGAACGTGCAGGACGCAACCGCTGACTTGCGGCGGGAGTAAAATGCAGGCTTAGTAACAAAGCGAAACCGAAATGATTCAATTAAGCTGATTAAACTGTCTCTGCGTAATCTGCGTAATCTGTGGATTAATGAAAGTCTTCGAGCAGCATCACGTCGCTGTTCACCACCCCGCGAGAGATCGCCAGTTGCTTGCCATCCCGTGACCAGGCAAAACTATAAATTGACTGGTCCTTGAAGTCCGTAAGTTGTTTTGGTG
>DATFRK010000003.1:0-10116 GCA_035263325.1 Pyrinomonadaceae bacterium
GTTCAACATTGGTCTTAACATGCAAGGCCAGGCCGAACAGGTGCTTCTCCTGCATCATCGGCAAGTAGAAATGGCGCCGCACGTCCTGTCTCAAGTTCGCGTAGGTCGCGTTCTTGACTACCCCGACGATCGTAATGTCCGGTACTTCGTCCAAGCCAATCCGTTTGCCGATAGGATTTGTATTGCCAAAATAGTGATGCGCCATCTTCTCGTTGATGATCGTGACCTTCTGGCTGCCATTGCGGTCCTGTTCATTAAAGTCGCGCCCTTGGACCAGCGGAAGGGAAAGTGACTTAAAGTAGTCAGGTGAGATCACCGTGACGTCGCAGTACATCCGCTCACCTTCTCGTGGCGTGTAATCTTCAACTACCACGCCGTTGGAGTCCCAACCACCGGAAACTGGCGTGTCAGACGCAATGCCGGCAGCGACGACCCCTGGTATCGCTCGCGTCTTTTGCAGCAGTGCGTCGTAGAAGATCTGGTACTTCTCGGTGCTGTAGCCGTTGAGCGAAGGATTCACCGAAGCCAGTAGCACGTTGTCTTTATTGAAGCCGGTATCAAACGAACGAAGATTCTGCAACGTCTTCAATAGCAGACCGGCGCTGAACAAAAGCGGCAGTGATAGGGCCAGCTGAAATAAGATCAAGCCGTTGCGCACACTGAACAACTTGCCAGTTGTAGCGACCGTGCGAGTTTCGAGACGTAACCCTGGCGAAAACACTTGCCGCGCCGCCTGCAGGGCCGGCGCCAAACTAAAAACTAGTCCGACCAGCAGCGATACCAACAGAATGAATGCATAGAGCCGGAGCCCAAAAGTAGACTGCAGGTTCGCGCGTACATCAGCCGGAATGAATCGCAGCAAAGCGGACTTGACCCAGAGAGCAACAAACACGCCCAGGGCACCGCCCAGAATCGCCAACACCAATCCTTCTGTAAGCCACTGGCGCAGCAGTCGCAACCTGCTCGCTCCGAGCGCAAGACGTACCGAGATCTCCTGGGCGCGAACCGTAGCGCGGGCCAGCATCAGGTTCGCCAGGTTCGCACAAAGGATTAGCAGGACGGCGCTGGTCGCGCCGAAAAGGAGCCACAACGAGGTGCGCATCTCTGATTGCAAACCCTGAAAGCCTTGTCCACCAGGTAGCACTGCGATCTTTCGCGCCATGAACTGGTCACGATCAAACGCGGAAGTGCTCGCGGACAATTGTTGCGCTTCCGCTTCACGGAGTTGGTGATAGAGAACATCCAGCGAGGCTTGCGCTTGCGATTGACTTACTCCGGGTTTTCTCCGGGCCACTAAAGTCAACCACTGGTGACGCCGGCTTTGCAGTCGCGTCGGTGGCAAAGGGTTGAAGACCGTCGTCATCATCAAAGGCAAACGCACATCGGGATTGTTGGAAAGACTCAAACCAAAGAAACCCGGCGGTGTGACACCAATCACCGTCAACGGATGTTCGTTAACGATGATTGTCTTGCCAACGATACTCATGTCCCTGGCAAATCGCCGTTGCCAGAATTCGTAACTCAACACCACGACAGGATGAGCTCCGGGTGTGCGATCGTCATCCTGGGTGAACAGGCGTCCCGCCCACGGTCGCACGCCCAACACCTCAAAGAAATTGCCGCTGACAAGTTCACCACGAACACGTTCATTCTGATCTGCATAGCTGAGGTTCAACGGCACGCCGCCGCGAGCGATGACTCCGGTAAACACGTCGTTCTTGTCGCGCAGGTCCTGGTACATCGGATAGGAGAAAGAACTGTCAAACTGGGGACCTTCTTTCGGGTCATACGACGACACGATCGCCAATTCATCGGGACGCTCAACTGGCAGGCTTTGCAACAGCACCTTGTCGGTCAACGAGAAGATGGCCGCGTTGGCGCCAATACCAAGGGCCAGCGTAAGGATGACGACGCAGGCAAACCCGGGGTTCTTGGCGAGCATGCGCAAGGCGTACCGAATATCTTGAAAAGTTGAATTGAGCATTTTTGTCGGACTGTTCTTTGTGCTTTGTACTTGGTTCTTGGTCTTGTCAGTCAGTAGTCAGTGGTCAGTGGTCAGTAGGTCCTGAGATCTGAGATCTGAGATTTCAGATCTCAAAGGTCGACTTATTCATCCCTTAGTGCCACCAAAGGATCGACGCGGGATGCGCGTCGAGCTGGCAAAAATCCCGCCATCACCGCCACCACCGTCAAGATTCCCGCTGCCGCAAGGAGGGCTACCGGATCAGTCGGCTTCATGCCAAACAGTTGCTGCGACACCAGCTTCGCGGCCGCCAGAGCCAGCGGAACGCCGATCGCGAGGCCCACGATGATCAGCAACAAAGTCTCTTTCAATACCAGCCACTGAATATTGCCTCGCCCGGCACCGAGCGCCATCCGAATGCCAATCTCGTTAGTGCGCCGGACAACGCTATGGGCCATTACGCCGTACAACCCGACGCAGGCGAGCAACAACGCCAGCCCGCCAAAAAAGCTCATTAGCCGCGCAATGAGCGTGTCCTGCTTGAACGTGCCTCGTACCTGCTCCTGCATTGTGGTCACACCAAAGACAGGTAGCTTCGGGTCTACTTGACTAATCGCTTCACGGATCTGTGGCGCTAAGGCAGCGGCATCACCATCGGCGCGCAATTCGAAAGTAGCAGTGAACGCGAGTTGATCATCGCCCTGGAGAATACTCCGACAGACCATCTCGGTCTGCTTCTCGCGCGAGTCGTGCGACTTGATGTTTCCCAACACACCCACAATTTCAATCTGGTTGTTGGGCTCTATTTTGTCTCCGAAACTAAAGATTCGTCCCAAGGGGTTTTGGTTCTTGAAGTAGTGGTCCACAAACGCTTGATTTACAACGGCCACCTTGTGCGACGCACTGTCTTGGTCATTGAGTTCACGCCCCATTAACAATGGCACCCCTAAGGTCTTCCCAAACTCTGGACCAATGAAAAACTCTTCCACGTCGGTATTCTCGTTAGGCGTCGGGGTGTAGCCTTGTACAGTCACATCGCTACTGCGACGTGTCCCACTCATGGGTGAATAACTCGAAACGGTCAACGAGTTAACGCGGGGAACGGTCTTCATTGATTCCAACAGTCGCCGATACAAGGTTGGCAGTTCGGGGAGCTTATATCCGGCCAGACGGGGATCGACCGCGACCAGCAGAATGTTGTCACGCTTGAAACCCAACTCCTGCTGTTCCAGCATCAAGAGACTGCGCGCAAACAAGCCGGCGCCAGTAAGCAGCACCATCGAAAGACAGACCTGTGTGATCACAAGAGCAGAAGTAAGTCCGAAGCGCGAGCCATCCGTCCCACCGCGCGACTTCTCTTTCATCGCTGACGCCAGATCACTGCGACTCGCGCGAATTGCAGGAACCAGGCCAAACAGGAGGCCGGAGAGCAACGCTATGCCCGCGGTAAATGAGAGCACTAACAGATCGGGTTGGGTCTTCAAGGGAGCCTCGCTCGCCACCATCCCCACCAGCAAACGAACGCCCCAGATGGCGAGCAAAACACCGCCAATTCCTCCCATCAATGCCAACAGCAAACTTTCGGTAAGAAGTTGCCGAATAATGCGAAAACGGCTGGCGCCCAGGGCTAAGCGCAACGACATCTCCGCGCGACGTCCAGCCGCGCGCGAGAGAAACAGGCTACCGACATTCGCACAGGCGATCAGCAAGACCATGCCGACGATCGCCATCAACATCTGCAACGGTTTTGAGTAGATGAATCTGAGTGGCGATATGCCCTGCCCACCCGGGATGAGCGTGGCCGAGGTGTTTTGAATATCGCGTTGTCGTTGTTCGGTAAGTTGGCTGCCGGCCTCCTCCGAGAGAAACTGTCGCAGCGCGAGATTGGTGCTGGCGCGCGCCTGTTCGATTCCCACCCCTGGTTTCAGTCGCCCGATGAGAGTGAGAAAGTAGACGTCTTTCTTATCCAAAGTCGATTCGCGCAATTCAATTTGCGGTTGAAACGACAACGGTAACCAGAAGTCAGGGGGACGACGCACCCGCTCACCAAAAAACTCCGGCGGCGTTACACCCACGACAGTGAAGCTGGTGCCATTGACGCTGAAGTGCTTGCCCACAACTGTGTCGTCAGCGTTCAGCTGTTGCTGCCAATAGCGGTAACTGATCACTGCAGCCGGTGCTGCGCCAGGCTTATCGTCCTCGGGTGTCAAAACCCGACCGAGCTTCGCCGGCACACCAAGCACGGAAAAATAGTTACCGGAAACTAGTTGTCCCTGGGCCCTCTCCGCGTTGGCGTTGCCGGCAGAATTCACGCTGAGCCTGGCCTGTCCGCTACGAAGCGCAAGAATGTCCTGGAAGGAAGAGTTGTGACTGCGTTGGTACTGATAGGCGGAGTAAGAGTACAACTGCCATTCCCCAACCACTGGATCGCCCTGCGTGGTGCCTTCACCGATATCCCCTTTGCTGAAGAGGACCAACTCGTCGGGGCGAATAACGGGAAGTGATTTAAGCATCACCGCATTGACGAGTGTAAAGATTGCTGTGTTGGCGCCGATGCCCAACGCCAACGTTACTATGGCAACGGCGGCAAAACCCGGACGCTTCCAGAGGCTTCTGAATCCGTAGCGAATGTCTTTGAAGAAGGTTTCCATAACTTTACTGCCTTTTGCTTGGTGCTTTGTGCTTTGTGTTTGTCAGTAGTCAGTAGTCAGTAGTCAGTAGTCAGTGGTCAAATAGGTCCGATAGGTCGAATAGGTCCGATAGGTCGAATAGGTCCTATAACTACCAACTAACCAACTAACCAACTGACCACTGACTACTGACCTGACAAAGAACAAAGCACAAAGATCGTTTTTCTACTCATACCTCAATGCCACCAACGGATCGACTTTCGTTGCGCGGCGCGCCGGAATAAGACAGGCGAGCAGTGCCACGGCGATCAGCAGAACTGAAACACCGATGAAGGTAAGGGGATCAGTTGCTCCTACACCAAACAGCAAACTCGCTAATAGGCGCACTGATAGATAGGCGCCGAGCAAACCGATCACAATCCCTACTAAAACCAACTTCAGTCCCTGATTCATTACCAGCCTGAGCACATCGCCTATTTCCGCGCCCAGCGCCATCCGGATACCGATCTCCCGGGTGCGTTGTGTTACTGCGTAAGTCATCACGCTGTAGAGTCCCATCGTGGCCAATACCAGTGCGAGCACGCCGAAAGCGGTACCAATTCCCGCAGCCAGGCGCGGTCCCCAATACGCGTAGGACAAGTTCTTTTCAGCCAGCTGCATTCCATAGACCGGGAGCCGCGAATCCTTTCGCGCAATAATTTTGCGAGCACTTTCCGCGACACCTTTCATGTCGGCGGCAGAGTTTGCCTTGAGCAACAAAGTCATTGCCGACTCGTACATTTGGTATTCCGGCACAAACAGATAAGGAGGCGGGTCCTCGTAGAGATTGCGATAGAGACCATTCTTGGTGATGCCGACAATCTCGACTGCTGGTGAACCGACGGACCAGAAGTGCAAGCGCTTGCCCATCGCGTTCTGTTCACTACCGTAAAAGCGCCGGGCAAACTCCTGATTGACGATCGCTACTGGTGGAGCATCAGCCTGATCATGTTCGGTGAAATCGCGACCCATTAGCAGCTGTATGCCCATCGTCTTGAAATAGTGGGGCGCAATTACACTGCGATCGACGCCGACCCCGCGGCCCGGGGAAGGAGCAGGATCTCCGTCCTTGATGACGGGGCTGATATTCGAATTGCTTTCGGCCAGCAACAAGTAACCGGCGAGTGAGGCGCCGCGAACACCGGGTTGAGTCTCGAGCTCTTTTAGTAGTTCGGCGTAGAAGCGTTTTCCAGCGTTCGCATCGTAGCCGAGCGCGCCGACATCGAGTCGCATCGTCACCAGGTTGTCAGTACTGAATCCAAGGTCCGTATTCGACGCCTTAATCAGGCTCCTGACAAACAAGCCACCAAAGATCAGGACGACCACCGAGATCGCAACCTGAGCAACGACCAGCAAACCGCGGAGATTGAATCGACTTCTCAAGTTACCCGGGACCGGTCCGACCGGCTCGCCCTTGAGGACCGCGACCAAATTCGGACGTGAGGCCAGCAGCGCCGGAACAAGTCCGACCACGACGCCGGTTAGCAGCGAAAGCAGCAGCATCCACTTGAGCACGTACAGATCGGGCTTAAAACTGAGATCAATTGGAAAGGGCAGCGGCGGAATCGAGGCCTGAATCAGATCCGTTCCCCAGTAGGCAAACAACCAGCCGAGCAATCCGCCAAATAGGGCAAGCAGAATGCGTTCGCTGAGCAATTGGCGAACGATATGAAGGCGCCCGGCCCCAATGGCCACGCGGATGCCAATCTCCCTGGTGCGGCCCACTGCCCGAGCCAACATCAGGTTCGCGACGTTAGCGCAGGCCACCACTAGCACCAGACCGGAAACGCAAAGCGCTAGGACAGACCAAAACTTGAGTTGACTGGCGTCGTCGAATTTACCGTCAGGCTGAGTAACGACCTTGATCTGCGAGTCGGCATTGGTTTCTGGATATAGTCGAGCCAGACTACCAGCAATGCCATCTAGCTCCGCATCGGTTTGTTTGATCGTGGCGCCGGGCTTGAGACGGCCCAGGAGGGAGAGATTGGCCCAACCGCGCTGCGTCTCCCAATCTTTCAAACCGCCATTGAATTTAGATTGCATCATCAACGGCACCCAGAAATCCTGGCGGATCGCAAAACTCACCCCTGCAAATCTTTCAGGAGCTACCCCCACGACCGTGAAAGGTGAGCCATTCAGGTAGATCGTTTTGCCAACAATCGATTGATCCGAGTTAAAGCGTCGTTGCCATAGGTTGTGGCCCAACACGACCACCGGATTGGCGTTTTGGATCCGATCTTCCTCGGGCAAGAAACTACGACCCAGAATCGGCTTGATACCCAGCACGTCGAAAAAGTTGGCGCTTACCAACTCACCCCACGCCACCTCGGCATTTCCCTCCCCGCCATTCTGACTGTTACTCAGGCTGATGCCGGCGAAAGTCATCTGCCACGCTGTCAGTCCGGACAGAGTTTGATTTTTATCGCGCAGATCGATGTAGTTCAGGTAGGAGAATCTTTCCCAGACGTTCCCACTTTTCTTGTTTCCCCAGAACGGCACTACCAACTCGTTGGCGTTAGGAACCGGCAGGGGCCGAAGAATGAAGGCATTTACAGTACTGAGAATTGCGGTGTTTACGCCGATCCCCAACCCGAGTGTCAGCGCCGCGACGATCGTAAAGCCCGGGTGCTTAATCAGGGTGCGAAAACCATAGCGCAGGTCTCTGAAAAGTGTGCCCATCAAAGTCTCCTCGACTGGTTATAGGTCTTATAGGTCCTATAGGTCCTATTCCCTCCCTCCTTCACTCATACCTTAACGCCACCAACGGATCGACCTTCGTGGCGCGACGCGCGGGGATGTAACACGCGAGCAGCGCGACCACCGTCAATAAGCCAACCACACCGGCGTAGGTCAGTGGGTCAGTTGCTGTGATCTCGAACAGCAAAGTGGCCATTAGTCGCGTCAGGGCAAACGCGCCGCCAACCCCAATTGCAATCCCGATCAATAGCAAGTAGAGGCCCTGGCCAAACACCAATCGCAAAACGTGCGTGCGGCGTGCACCGAGCGCCATGCGCACGCCAATCTCCTGGGTGCGTTGCGCGACTGAATAAGCCATCACGCCGTATATACCGATCGCCGCCAGGAACAAGGCGATAGCCGAGAACGTAGCCAGCAGCAACGAAAGAAAACGTGGTTGGACCATCGAACGGGCCACCACTTCAGACATTGAACGTAAGTTGTAGACTGGCAAGCTTGGATCTACCTCGCGCACCGCAGCATGAATACTTCCCGCTAACGCTTGCGGATCGCCGTTCGTCCGCACCACGAAACTCATGTTGGGGCTGAGTCCAAACTGGGCCACCTGGTGCGCCTGCAGATAGAGTTCAGGCGCACCCGGTCGATCCATGCCGGCGTTCTTGGTGTCTTCGACAACACCAACTATCGTCGCCCACACTTTAGGGTCAGCAAAACCCGGGTTGACCCGACGGCCGATTGGACTTCCCTGCCAGAATCGTTTGGCCAGAGCCTGGTTAACCATCACGACGCGCTGACTGCTATCGTTATCGTCCTGCGGTTCAAAGGTCCGGCCTTCTATCAACCGGATTTTCATCGTCTTGAAGTAGTCATTACCAACGACGTTCCAGTAATCAACGTTCTGGGCCGGCCCGTTGGGTGTTGGTTGGTAGCCTTCGATCTCTGTGTCGTTAGCATTTATGCGACGCAGTGGTGGCAGACCACCAGCTAATGACGCTGAGGTCACGCCCGGCAAACTCGCAAGCTTTTGCTCGAGCGTGTTGGCAAACCGCAAGCGATCAGGGTTTTGGTACTTCGACGACGGTAGATTGACGCTGAAACTAATCACGCCATTGGGATCGAAACCAGTCTTGACCTGCTGTAGTTTCCAAAAAGCACGAATCATCAGGCCCGAACCGATCACTAACACTACGGCGAGGGCGATCTCCGTAACCACCAGACCTTTGCGCAGCGCCTGCCCGCCGCCGCGAATGGCGCGTTGACTCGCGCCACGAATCCAGTTGGCCAGGTTTCGTTCGCTCACCTGGGCCAGAGGCGCGAGCGCAAACAGGAAGACTGCCAGGATCGACACGCCGAGTGTGAAAGCGAGTACTAATAAATCCACTCGAATCTCGCCGGTGCGCGGCACACTGTCAGGGGCAAAGAGCAGCAAGAGTTTCAATCCCACAAAAGCCAACAAGGTTCCCACTGTCGCTGCGAAGAACACGAGCACGAAACCCTCGGCCACAAATTGTTGGACCATCCGTCGCAGTCCTGCACCCAGGGCCAGGCGCACTGCAAACTCGCGGTGCCGTACCTCGGCGCGTGCCAGTAACAAGTTCGCCACATTGACGCAGGCAATCAGCAACACAAAAGCGACCGCACCCATCAATAGCAGCACGGGTTTCATCGACGCCCCGACCACGTCCTGGTGCAGCGGCAGCATCACGATCGGGTGATTTGTCTGATTGAGTAAATGCTGCGCGCGGTTTTCCGCCTTCCAACCTTCCATCAGACTGGCAAATTCAGCCCGTGCCTGATCAATGTTGACGCCCGGTTTAAGGCGACCAATAACCGACAAGAAGTGGGAAGCACGACTACGTTGGTTTGCGGGATCAAACTGAAATGGCAGCAACACCTCAACCTGGTCGTTGCTACCCGGCGGAAAGGCAAAGTTGGACGGCATCACACCGATGACGGTAGTGGCCTGGGAGTTGACCAGGATCTGTTTGCCGATGATGTCACTAGTGCCCCCAAACGCTCGCTGCCAAAGGCCGTGTGAGATCAGGGCCACGTTTGGACCACCGTTGCGATCCTCTTCGGGAGTAAAGTTCCGCCCCAATTCCGGCGCTACGCCGAGCGTCTCGATCAAACCGCGGGTTACTGCGGCGGAAGTCACTCGGAGAGGTTCACTCTCGGTGCCGATGTTCTGCCCGCCCGGCGCCCACGCACCAATAGATTCCCACGATTTCGCCTCCTTCTCGATATCGATCAACTCTGGCGGTGAGAGCCAGAACTTTCTTAACTCCATGGTGGGAAACTCGCTGTAGACGCGCACTAGCCTGGCTGGTTCGCGAAAAGGGAGAGGCCGCAGTAGCACAGCATTCACGACACTGAAGATCGCGGTGTTGGCGCCAATGCCGAGTGCCAAGGTAATAATCGCCACCGAAGCGAAGCCGGGATTTTTGCGCAACATCCGAAGCGCGTATTTCAGATCTTTTAAGAAGGTTTCCACTTTGGCTCTCCTCTTGTAATTTTCGATTTTTGATTTTTGATTTTTGATTGGTCGTTTTCAATCAGTTCGAGTTCGGTAACACGTGTATAGGTCGTATCGGTCGAATAGGTCGTATTGGTCGAATAGGTCGTATCGGTCGAATAGGTCCTATTTAAAACTCCACAAGCTACCGACTCCCAATCAAAATCAAAATTCAAAAATCGAAAATCACCTGCGGAGCCAGCCCGGAGAAGCGCCAGCCCGTCTCGCTTCATCTTCAAGTTCGCGCCAACGTGCCTGAAGTTCTGCTCGGTGCG
>DATFRK010000004.1:0-10276 GCA_035263325.1 Pyrinomonadaceae bacterium
CACGATGCGTCCTTCGGTACCAACCAACCAGCCCGTCTTCGGACTGCCGAAGGCAACACCCCAAAACCCAGTTACCCCGGGCAAGGTAAACCACGTATCGCCTTCATTGGGCGTCCAGGCTGAGCCTCCTGGCCCAGTGACAACGACTCGTTGATTTGCGTCAGATTGGTTGTCGTTGTCATCATCGCCATCCTCGTGTCCATTGCCCTTACCCACTTCAGTGGCATAGCTCAATCCGAACACAGTTCCAATGTTTGGTTGTTGCGTGGTAATCCTCCAGGTTCTGCCGCCGTCTTTGGAGGTTGCGGTTTGATCGAATGGGGGAGCGGTTGTATCGAGATCGCCACCGCCAATCATTCCGTGAAACGCGTCTCGGAAAGCGACTGTGAAGATGCCGGCACTGGGCGATCCTCGGAGTGGGGAATTGAAGGCGCTCCATGTGTCACCGCCATCTCGGGTTGCGAGGACACGCGAAGGGGACACGCCGCCAGTTACGATCCAGGCGTTATCCTTTCCCTGGGTGGCGACGCAGGTCCCACTTGAGGCAAAGGACGCCTCCCCCGGCAGCGCGGCAGGCAAGTTGTCACCGATATCCTCCCAGTTGGTACCATCATTGGTGCGCAGATCGGGAAAGCGGTCAATCACCGAATCGCTATGGGCCAGTCCACGCCTGGAGTTCCAAAAAGCAAAGCAATCGTAGAAGGCCGCGGGATCTTGATTCTGGAATTGCAGGGTCCAGGTCGCCCCGCCATCGATTGTTTTGTAGATGCGCGAATCCGTGCCATTACCAATCGACAGCAGGTAGGCAATCCTGTCGCTCACGCCCTGCACATCTCGGAACTGGAGTGATTCGGCTCCGGGCACCACGCCGCTGGTCCAGGTTTGGCCTCCATCTCGGGTCACTACAAAGGTGCCGCCACGTCCGCTGGCCCAGACAACGCGCGAGTTCACCGGACTCACGGCGATCAAGCCTTGCGTTGTGCCACTGTTCTGAGTGGTCAGGGTTGGTTGATGAACTTTGGCGTGAGCCTTGGTAAAGTTCAGAGTTGTGGCAGTGAAGATAAGGAGCAACAGGAGAGCCAACGAGAATTTCGTCATCGTAAGTTCCTCCGAAAGTTTGGTTGGCCGGGGGCGGCAGTATATGTCGCAGGTTGAGTGGAGTCAAAAAGAATTGCCTGTATGGATACTACTGACTTTAGTCAGTGGAGTTTGAATTTCGACCTACCATGGGACCTTGCTCGAGTGGAGCTTTCGTTTGGCCTTCTTATGGTCCACTGGGGCAGAAATTGAAGCTCCACCGGCTGAAGCCGGTGGTATCTTTTGACGGTAAGCAGCGGCTGTAGGTTGAAATTGAAACTCCACCGCCTGAAGGCGGTGGTATCTTTGAGTGTAAACGCACTTGTCGTGGGTTGAAATGAACTCCACCGCTTGAAGGGTGGTGGTATCCTCATCGGTCGAGGGGCAATGAAATGATTGACATCAAAGAACCTGACTGGAAACTATTTCGCATCCTGCATGGCGTTGCCCTCGAGCGTTATTGTGAGCGCGTGATCGAGGAAGTGAAATCAGTTGCGGACGAGAGCTCAGATAGCTACCACGACACGTATCTCGGGATATTTCTCCTACTGCGTGAGCGTGATAAAACGTTGGCCGGAATCTTTGATGATCCGCGCCCTTCCAACGCCCTGGTTCTCCTGGCAAGTATCATCGAAGAGGATTTGTTGAACGAAGAGGAGATCTCGCAGTTTGGTCCTGAGGCGCTGGAAGCGGTCGAGTCAATCATGCGAATTCGTCGCCGCTAAAACCGGCAGACAGAAAATCCGATCACCTCGGTGAAGGAAACTGATGATGCCTCGCTCCTCGTTGACATCGCGTCCACTTTGGCGGTGCCCCAGGTGTGAGCGGCAGTTCATCAATCCGAATATGCCGCACTCTTGTGGCAAATATTCTGTCAAACAATTCCTCGCCGGTAAAAGCCCTCATGCGATAGCACTCTACGAACATTTTAGCGCTTTGCTGCACGAGTGTGGGCCAGTGAAGATAGCGCCGGCCAAGACGCGCGTTGGCTTTCAAGTTAGAATGATCTTTGCGGCGGTTAACAAACTGAGTGATAGAGGAATCGAAGCCCACGTTGTTCTTACTCGACGTTTGAAATCCCCACGGTTTAGACGAATAGAGACAATGACAGCCAAATGCTATGTCCACCATTTCAAACTTGAGTCGTTGAGTGAAATTGACGAAGAGGTCAAAGCCTGGTTGTGTGAAGCCTACCTGGTGGGGACGCAGCAACACTTGAATCGTTAGAGATTAGTAAACGTATTTCGACTTTAGGGCAACGCCATGACACGGAATCTCTACGATCCAGACTTTGTAGCAAAGTACTTCGATGAGTTTGGCGAACGTGAGTGGACACGCTTAGTCAGCAGCCCGACCGAAGAAGTCAAGCTGCATATTCATTCGCACTATTTAACTCAGCACGTCAAGAAAGATAGTTTCATCCTGGAGGTGGGCGCCGGCGCCGGTCGGTTCACCCAAGTCCTGGCCAATGTTGGAGCCACGATCGTGGTCGCCGACATTTCTCGTCGTCAACTCGAGTTAAACCGGCGATTCGCGGAAGAGTTTGATTTCGCAAAGTCTGTTGCCAGGTGGTTGCACCTTGATATTTGCGACATGTCGGTGTTGGCTGATGAAACGTTCGATGCGGTGGTCTGCTACGGCAATCCGCTCGCCTATGTTTTTGAGAAAAAGGACCAGGCGCTCGGCGAAGTCCTGCGCGTCCTGAAGCCTGGCGGCAAAGTGTTTCTGAGCGTGTCGTCATTGTGGGGGAGTATTCATGCGTTACTAACCGGGGTCTTGACCATCCCTCCCGAAAAGAATGCCGACATTATTCGCACTGGCGATCTATACTTTGATTCACGCGAAGGATTGCGTCATCGCTGCCACTTGTTCAGAGCGGCGGAGTTGCGAGAGTTTTTGGAGGGTCACCGGATTACTATTCTGAACCTTTCAGCGTCGAATTGTGTCTCCACGGTTTGGGGTGAAGGTCTCAACGAGATTCGCGCCGATCCTGAACGTTGGCATGAGTTATTGCGCCTGGAAATGGAAGCCTGCCAACAACCGGGTTGTTTGGAGATGGGAACGCACCTGGTTGCGGTAATACAAAAGGCTGGCTGATACAACGATGCTGCATCGCATTCTCTTATCAATTCTGATCGTATTGCTGGTGCTGGCGGGCCTGCAGGCGCAAGCACCCGACAAGGATCGTTCACTCCTTTTTACACCCGATGATGCAGCGATGAATCAGCGCGCTCCGGAGGTAATGCACGTACGGCTGGAAACGACGAAAGGAATCATTCGTCTGGAGCTGCACCGCAGTTGGTCCCCGCACGGAGTTGATCGCTTTTACAATCTGGTCCGTCATGGTTTTTACGACCAGGCGCCGGTGTTTCGCGTACGAGCCGGCATGTGGGCTCAGTTTGGCATCAATGGTGAGCCAAAGATTGCGCAGCTATGGCGCGATCGGACGATTCCAGATGACCCGCGGGTAGAGTCAAATGTTCGCGGCACGGTAGCGTTTGCCTTTAAGGACCCGAATGGAAGGACCACGCAGCTGTTCATCAACCTGCGCGACAATTCCGCGACTCACGATAAAGAACCGTTTGTTCCCATAGCTAAAATTGTCGCCGGGATGGATGTGGCCGATGCCTTGTATTCAGGGTATGGGGAACAATCTGGTGGTGGTATTCGCGGTGGCAAACAAGATCCGCTGTTTGAGGGCGGCAATAAGTTTCTCAAGGAAAATTTTCCCCTGCTTGACTATATATTGAAGGCCTCAGTAGAGCAGTGAGTCTCTCTCTCTAAATATGGAAGGGCCAAAGTTTACCAGGCGCGACTTCTGTCTACTCTCTGGCGGTGTTGTGGCCTCGGTTGCACTTAGTAATAGTTGCCGGCTCAAGGGCGGGTCTATTGTGAGCGACGGTCGCCTTACGTCACATCCGCACGAAGGAACGAAGACCACCGCTAGTGGGCGGATCATGCTTGGTCTTGACCGCGACCGCGATGCGATTCTCCAGGTACCGAAAGCAGCAGGCGCAACGCCTTTACCAATGTTGGTGATGTTGCATGGCGCCACGCAAAGTGCTGAAGACATGTTTTGGTATCTTGGCTCGGCCCACGAGGAGGCGGGCGTGGTTGTCCTGGCCCCGAACTCTCGCGATACAACCTGGGACGCCATCGGCGGTAGCTTTGGTCCGGATATAGAGTTTTTGAACCTGGCCCTGGAACGGGCTTTTAATTCAGTGGCCGTGGATCCTAAGCGACTGGCGGTTGGCGGTTTTTCTGATGGGGCTACCTATGGATTGTCGCTGGGACTAATCAACGGAGATCTCTTCAGCAGAGTCGTCGCCTTTTCCCCTGGATTCGTTATCGACGGTGGCCCTCAGGGTAAGCCGCGCGTTTTCATCTCACATGGTACCAGGGACCATATTCTGCCGATTGATAGTTGCGGTCGTCGCGTCGCTGGGGAATTGAAGGCTCGTGGCTATACGGTCACCTTCCGAGAGTTTGACGGTGATCACGAGATACCACCCGAGGTCGCCCACGAAGGTCTGCAATGGGTGGCCCAATAGAATCAAAAAGGAGTCACACCGTATGGAAAAGAAGTTCTGCTGGGTCCTGGCACTAACCATCATCTCCGTCGGCGTTCTCGTAGTGCTTCCTACCGACCAGACTGTCCATTCACAGGGGCGCGGTGCCGTCACCCCGGAGATCATCGCTAAACGAAATGCGATCGAGGCGGAACTACAGTCCATCGCGGTGGTTGAACGAAAACTGATGGTGCCAATGCGCGACGGCAAACGAATGGCCACCGACGTCTACCGGCCCAAAGACACCAGCAAGAAATATCCCACCATCTTTGTGCGCACGCCTTACAACTTCAATTTCTGGGATGTCCGCAACGGTGCCCCGCGCGACCTGACGAATGAACTCGACGCAGTCAAGCGTGGCTACGCGTTCGTTGAAATAAACGAACGCGGTCACTTCTTTTCCGAAGGCAACTACGACATCCTTGGGCCACCGCTCAGTGATGGAGACGACGAGTTGACCTGGATTTCCAAACAGCCATGGTCCAACGGCAAGGTCGGCACGATTGGTTGTTCGTCAACCGCCGAATGGCAGTTGGGTGTGGCGGCCCAGGGCAACCCGGCCTTTACCACCATGATTGTGCAAGGGTTTGGCGCCGGCGTGGGCCGAGTGGCTCCCTATTATGAACAGGGCAATTGGTATCGTGGTGGAGCAGTACAGATGTTGTTCATCGCCTGGCTTTATGGCGAACAAAACCAGGTGCGACCGATGTTTCCGGCAAACGCGTCACAGGAAGATTTGATTCGCGCGTCGAAATCATTCGACCTGGCGCAACAGCCTCCGCCGGTGGATTGGTCCAAGGCGCTGGGTCACCTGCCGGTCAAAGACATCATGAAGGCGGCCGGGGGGCCGAACGGAATCTTTGCCGATAACATGCCGGTGCCAACCGGTGGAGCAATGATCGAACGCGCGCCCAACGATCCGGCCTGGTATAAAGGCGGGTTGTGGCACGACAACATGAAGATCAACATCCCGGGCTTCTGGTTCATGTCGTGGTATGACGTATCCGTTGGGCCAAACCTGGCTGCCTACAATCATGTGCGCAAGACCGCGCCGCCCGAGATTGCTAACAAGCAGTTTGCCGTAATTGCGCCGACCCTTCACTGCGCGTACAAGCGGGCGACGGAAAACACCGTGGTCGGCGAACGGAGCATGGGCGACGCACGCTTGAATTACGACGAGTTAACCTACGCCTGGTTTGATTACTTCCTCAAGGGTGAGAACAATAAGCTCCTCGAGACCATGCCCAGGGTGCGTTACTTCACTATGGGCCTGAACAAATGGCAGTCTTCGGACACCTGGCCTCCGCGCGGCGCCCAGCCGCTGAGCTTTTTCCTGTCGAGCGGCGGCAAGGCAAACACGCTCGATGGCGACGGTGCGTTGCTCAACGCTGCCCCTACAGCGGATAGTCCTGACAGTTTTACCTATGATCCGATGAATCCAGTGCCGTCGTACGGCGGCAATGTCTGTTGCACCGGAAATGCAGTGACTGGTGGGGCACTCGATCAGCGAAAGATGGAAACCCGCCCGGACATTCTTGTTTACACCACCGAGCCGATGGCGGAAGGAATCGAAGTGAGTGGGCCAATCGAAGTCACGCTGTACGTGTCGAGTGACGCGAAAGACACAGACTTCACCGTCAAGCTGATCGATGTTTACCCGGACGGCCGGGCCTACAATCTGGACGAAACGATTCAGCGGATGCGTTATCGCGACGGCTACGACAAACCTAACGTCTGGATGCAGTCGGGGAAAGTGTACAAGGTGACGTTGCAACCGATGACGACCAGCAATTACTTCGAGGCCGGGCATCGAATTCGTTTAGAAGTGTCGAGCAGCAACTTCCCGCGTTTCGACCGGAACCTGAACACCGGCGGCAAAAATTATGACGAAGCGAAGGGTGTCGTGGCGCATAACGTAGTGCATCACTCAAAGCAATATCCCTCGGCGGTAAAGATCACAGTCGTCCGAAACCCATCGCAAACGACTCAAGCGGATAGCCGATAGGAAAATTGGCTGACGAGTAACTTAAGGATAGCGAATGAAGCAGTGCCCGACCTGTCACCGCGCTTATCAAGACGACACGCTTTCCTTCTGTTTGGAGGATGGGACTCGCCTGGCAGTTCTGTCTCAACCACCAGCAACGGTGCTAGCGCCGCCGCCCACAGCCATCCTCCCTTCTGAACGGACACCCTCGAATCAAGTCTCGGGTTCGACTATCACGGCGGTCACTCCTCCAGCCTTTTCTCAGGCGGCTCAAATCTATGCGCCTACTCAGAAACGAGGCGGGGCGATTTGGCTAGTAGTAGGTGGACTGGCGTTGATAGTGATTGGCCTGCTGGTCTTGGTCGGCTATCTTGCCACCAGGCCTTCCAACAAGGCAGAAGTTCAGCCTTCACAAACTTCAGTTCCGCTCGCCACCCCCTCCACTACTACCAACGAACCTGCCAAGGCAAAACAAGAGGCTGAAGCAAAACCGCGAGAAAATGTTATTAGCTGGTTAAACGGTGAGTGGAAAGGCGAAGGTTTTCAAACTGATACGAGAACGACCTGGAACGTGTCACTTTCCGTCCACGATGGGGTTTACCAGGTTTCGTATCCCAACATTCCCTGCGGCGGAAAGTGGAAGTTGAATAGCGGGAGCAGCCGGACGGCGACCTTTACTGAATTAATCACGACAAACGCGGGCCGCTGCGGAAATAATAGCCAGGTGCTGATCGACAAGGTCAGCGATTCTGAAATTTCCTGCAAGTACTCCCATGCCGGCAGTCGGCTGGTAGTGGCTACTGCTGTTCTAACTAAGAAGGCCCCATAGTTCCCGAATTGAGGGAACAATCAGGTCGTGGGGAAAGTATAGAGTCCTATGACTACCACGCCAGGGCACGCCACTTCCCAGAAGCAACTAAGATTGTGGCCGGGCGTCACTGCTGCTGCGCTCATCGCACTGTCCTGGTTTGTTGTTCCTTTCTTTAAACCCGAGTGGATTCTCTACGGGATGCTGGGCACCGCGGTGGGTATCGTGGTTATTGCCGTCTGGTGGCTTCTGTTCAGTCGCGCACGTTGGTTTGAACGTCTCGCTGCCCTTGTCCTTATGGCTCTGGCGTTCTTTGCTACTTCGCGCATCGTCCACAAGTCCATTGCCAACGGGATGATGGGGATGATGTTCATGGTCTACGCGCTACCAGTGCTCAGCCTGGCGCTGGTTACTTGGGCGGTAGCCACCAATCGACTTTCGAACGGGCTGCGGCGAGCGTTGTTCATCGTGACCATCGTGCTTGCCTGCGGCGGATTCGCTCTATTACGTACCGGTGGCATCACCGGAGAGGCCAAGTCAGATTTTCATTGGCGTTGGTCCAAAACTCCCGAAGAGCGCTTGTTGGCGCGGGCCAGCGATGAACCTGCAACCCCTGCGACGCCCTTGATGACCAGCCCGGGAGTTGAGTGGCCCGGGTTTCGCGGTCCTCAACGCGATGGCATTCTACATGGTACGCGGATCAAGACTGACTGGACGGCGTCACCTCCGGTCGAACAATGGCGAGAACCAATTGGACCAGGCTGGTCGTCGTTCGCCGTGGCCGGTGACGTTTTTTATACGCAGGAACAACGTGGAGATGACGAGGTTGTCACTTGCTACAACCTGACCAGTGGTAAACCCGTTTGGCGACATCGTGACGCGGCACGATTCTGGGAATCGAATGCCGGGGCTGGACCGCGGGGGACTCCTACGGTCAGCAATGGTCGCGTCTACACATTTGGCGCTACCGGAATCTTGAATGCGCTCGACGCCCGTGACGGCTCGGTCATCTGGTCACGCAATGCCGCCTCCGATACGCAGACAAAGGTGCCCGGGTGGGGCTTTGCCAGCTCGCCTCTCGTCGTTGGCGATGTGGTAGTCGTCGCCATCGCAGGCTCCCTAGCCGGGTACGACGCAGTCACCGGTAATCCACGCTGGGTCGGCCCCAAAGGGAAAGGAGGCTACAGCTCCCCACATTTGATGACCATCGCCGGCGTGCCGCAGGTCGTGCTGCTAAACGGAGAGGGCGCGATCAGCGTTGCCCCGTCCGACGGAACGGCGCTATGGAAATATGCGTGGTCGGCCGATGGGATCGTGCAACCAGCGCTGACCGAAGACGGCGATCTGTTGATTGGTAGTGGGTCCGGCATGGCGCAAGTTGGGCTGGTGCGCCTCACGGTCAGCCACGAAAACAACGGTTGGACCACCAAAGAGCGTTGGAAGTCGTTCGAACTGAATCCTTACTACAATGATTTTGTGGTTCACAAAGGTAATATCTTTGGCTTCGAGGGCAGCGAACTCGCCTGCATCGATCTTAAAGACGGCAGTCTCAAATGGAAAGGCGGCAGCTATGGTCATGGACAACTCGTCCTGTTATCTGATCAAGATTTATTGCTGGTCGAATCCGAGACTGGTGAGCTGTCTTTGGTTAAGGCTACTCCCGACGAGCTGACTGAGGTGGCGCGCTTTAAGGCCATCAACGGGAAGACATGGAACCATCCCGCACTGGTACGCGACATTCTACTGGTTCGCAACAGTGAAGAGATGGCTGCGTTTCGAGTTTCTCTCGTGAACTAACCCCTGAGTCGCGGGTTTCTTTTTCGCAGTGACTCTTTCACAACGCGCGTTACGAGTTTAAGCTGCGAAATGGCAGCAAACCCTAAGCAAAAGTCAAAGTCAGAAGGAGAATGCAATGACGTTACGAATTCTGTCTATTCTGGCGACGCTTTGTTTCTACTTCGCAGCTGTCAACTTCCCCGGTGCTGTCATTGCGACGACGGCGAATGCTGACTGGCCTCAGTGGCGCGGTCCTTCGCGCAATGGCATATCGCCTGAACGCGGTCTCCTCAAAGAGTGGCCCAAGGAAGGACCGAAACTGCTGTGGCAAGTAAATGATATTGGCGACGGCTATTCGACACCCTCAGTCGTCGGCACGCGGATCTACTTGATGAGCAATCGCGGCCTGGACAATGAATTTGTTCAGGCTCTCTCAACTGTAGATGGGAAGGTGATCTGGAGTACGCGCGTTGGCAATGTAGGTAATCCGAATCAGGACCCGCCCTACCCCAAGGCAAGATCTACGCCCACGGTTGACGGAGATTTCGTCTACGCGTTGGGCTCGGACGGTGATCTGACCTGCCTTGAAGCTAAAAGCGGGAAGGTTCGTTGGCAGAAGAGTCTTCGCAAAGATTTCAACGGTCAACCAGGTGAGTGGGCTTACGCAGAATCTCCTTTGGTTGATGGTGATGTCGTGGTCGTTACGCCTGGTGGCCCGCAAGCTACGATGGTGGCGCTTAACAAGAAGACGGGCGACGTCATTTGGAAAGCGGCCGTGCCGGGTGGCGACCCTGCCGGTTATGCGTCGGCTATTGTGGTGCAAGCGGGTGGCCGGAAATCATATGTTCAGTTTTTGAGTAAAGGACTGGTTGGAGTCGATGCCAGGACGGGCCAGTTTCTCTGGCGCTATGCGGAGGTGGCCAAGGGGCCGGCCCAGTATTTCTCTCCGGTCGAACGTGACGGTTACATTTACGGTGGCGCGCTTGGCGTTGGCGGTGGACTCGTACGCTTAAAGGCCGACGGAGGCGGAGTCGCTGCAGAACAGGTCTACTTCGTTCGCGG
>DATFRK010000005.1:0-23951 GCA_035263325.1 Pyrinomonadaceae bacterium
AGCCGGCGCGTGACGCTTTCGAGGAGATTGATTTCGGCCGCGAGTTTCAAGACTATCTCGATCCGGGATACAAGACGCAGGAAATAGAGTACAAGGAAGACGCCCCTGCCTTTGAGCAGTTCTTAACTAAGCCACCATCATTAGCAGAACACCTCGAGTGGCAACTTCACATGAGCCAGGTAGACAGTGAAGTTTGTGACACAGCCATCTGTGTGATCGGCAATCTGAACGCTGACGGGCGTCTGAACGCCACCAATGAAGAGATGGCCGCCATGGAGGGAGTTTCGGAGGAGATAGTTGAGCAGGCGCGGCAGGTGTTGATGCGCCTGGATCCAGTGGGTTGTGGCGCTCGCGACGTCAAGGAGTGCCTGTTGGTTCAGCTTGAGGTCAGGGGTGAGAGCGAGCGACTGGCAACGAAGTTGATCACCGAACACTTCAGCGATCTGCAGCAGCACAAACTACCGCATCTGTCCAAGCAAATTGGTATCGATGTCGACACTTTGTTGAACGAGTTGCAGTTCATTCGTACGCTCGATCCCTATCCCGGTCGTCGCTACTCTTCAGAAGAACCCATCCTCATCAGCCCGGAGATCTACATTGAGAAGCTCGATGAGAACGATGACGACTACGTTATCTATTTTGCCGACGACGGCAGCCCGCGTTTGCGTGTGAGCGCCCAGTATCAACAGATGCTGAGCCAGGGCGTCAGCAACGAGACGAAGAGTTTCATCAGGGAGAAGATGCGATCGGCGGTGGACCTGTTGCGAAACATCGAGCACCGCAGACAGACCATCTACAAGGTGGTGGAATCGATCGTGCAAAGGCAGAAGGATTTTCTCGACCACGGCGTGGAACAGATTAAGCCGATGATGTTGAAAGACATCGCCGAGGACATTGGCATGCACCTCTCAACTGTCTCCCGAGTGGTGAATCGCAAGTATGCCCATACGCCGCAGGGAGTGATTGAATTGCGTCGTTTCTTCACCGAAGGAATGTTGAATGAAGACGGCGAAGAGGTGTCGACGCGGATTATCAAGTTACGTATCAAGAAACTGATCGAAGAAGAAGATTCACACAATCCTATTACTGATGACCAGGTCGTAAAGATCCTGGCTAAAGACGGAATAAAACTATCGCGCCGGACAGTCGCAAAGTATCGCGACCAGATGCAAATTCCGGGCTCGCGTGAACGTCGCGCTGTAGTTTAAAGAGCCCCTCAACAGCGCCACGAGATTTCAAGTTCGTAAGGATGATTATTGTGCCTAGCCAGCGAGTGACCTGGCTATGCATTGCTTTCTTTGAACACCGAGGAGGGGTCGCTGATGAAATTTGAATACACTGGTCGGCACGTTGAAGTCTCACCGGCAATACGCCGCCACGTTGAAGATCACTTCAAGAAACTGGACCACATTTTTACAGGTTCAACCTTGAACACTCATGTAATCATCGATGTCGAGAAGAATCGCAAAATAGGAGAAATTGTCGTCACCTGGCGGGACCACACCTTAACCGCAAAAGATACGAACGCGGACATGTACATGGCCCTGACGCGCGCCATGGCCAAGATTGAAAAGCAAGCCCTTAAACTCAAGAAGAAGATTATTCATCGAAAACAGAGCGGACGATCTACTGCTCGGCTTGCGCCAGAGCCGGATGGTCATCTCGAAGCGACTCCGCGCCCGCCGCGAATTATCGCCGCGCGCCGTTATTCAGTTAAGCCGATGACGGCCGAAGAGGCGGCCATGCGACTTTCCGGGGAAAACGATCAGTTCCTGGTCTTTCGTGACGCGGATACACAGCGCCTGGGAGTGCTTTATAAAAGGAAAGATGGGAACTATGGTCTAATTGAGCCTTAACCCGGGCGGTTTCAGGGTTGACGATTGGACCACGTCAGATTCTATTCAGCCTGCATTGGTGCGGTTTATTGGTCATATATCATTTGACATCTTGGCGCCGGGTTCTTTCGTTCTTTGGCCTTTGAGATCTGAAATCTTGGGATCTCAGATCTCAAGCGCGAAACCCAACAGCAAAACAAGACCCAAGACCCAAGTCCAAGGTCTAAAGGCCGAAGACCCGACGGGCAAATATCAAATGATTAGTATCAAATGATATATGACCAATAGTGTGTCTTAGCGATCCATCGTTTCCATTCCATCTCACCCGCTACCGAATTAAACATCTGCCCTCCGAACGTAGTACACTGTGAGTCGACAAGTGAAGGCTCCCGCAGCGATGGCCCACAAGAAAAATAAAGGATCAACTGCACCCCAAACTGTTCCAGACATCGTTATCATCACCGGGTTAAGTGGCTCCGGTATGTCGTCAGCGACAAACGCCTTTCAGGATCTGGGCTATTTCTGTGTCGACAACTTGCCCACCACTATGCTGCAGACGTTTGCCCGCCTCATCAACTCGGCAGATGACAACAAGGAGGGAATTCATCGCGCCGCCTTAGTG
The DNA here is from genome assembly GCA_035263325.1 of Pyrinomonadaceae bacterium. Lineage (GTDB taxonomy): Bacteria > Acidobacteriota > Blastocatellia > Pyrinomonadales > Pyrinomonadaceae > PSRF01. Next base: position 2,458 of record DATFRK010000005.1, read on the forward strand.
ATCGACATCCGGGAACGCGGATTCCTGGCAGACTTCGGCGAGGAATTGTCTGCGCTCAGAGCTACCGGCTTGAATGTGACCGTGTTGTTCTTCGAAGCATCAGCAGACGTCCTGCAACATCGCTTTAGCGAGACGCGCAGACCGCACCCGGCGGAAACAGGTCATGGTCTACCGGAAGCGATTGAGGCCGAGCGCACGGCCATGGCAAAAATTCGTTCGCTCGCCGACCAGATCATCGACACTTCCGAGCACACCGTTCACACGCTGCGCAGTTTTCTGCTTGAAAGATTCAGCCCGGACCGCCAGGGCGCGCCGATGCGCGTCCAGCTTTTGAGCTTTGGACATAAGTATGGAAACCCGGGTGACCTGGAACTCCTGTTTGATGTGCGACACCTACCGAATCCGCACTTCGTTCCCGAGTTGAAACGACTATCAGGTCACGACAGTCGCGTGGTCAAATATCTTCGCTCGCACGACGAAGTGCAGGAGACGCTTGACCGGTTTACCAGTTTGCTGGCCTATTTGCTGCCGCTTTACAAACGTGAAGGCAAGTCGTACGTGACCGTCGGCATTGGTTGTACCGGAGGCAGGCACCGGTCGGTGATGATCGCAAACGCCCTCGCTCGAGCGCTGCGGCGCGCCGGCTTTGATGCGCACGCAGCCCATCGTGACGTCCGCAAGGCAAATCGAATTTGATTGGCGTGAACTCAATGTGAAACATCCGCTTTACTCGAGAAGGAGGCACAGATGAGTAACAGTCCGCAAGCGTCCGCGGTAGAGCAACGCAAGGTGGCGGGAGTGATTGTTACGCACGGCCATCTGGCCGGCGAATTGTTGGCGGCAGCCGAGATGATTATTGGACCAGTTTCACACATCGCCGCGGTGTCCATTGGTTGGCATGACGATGTGGATGCTGCGCGCGACGAGGTGCAGAGAGCCATCACGCGAGTGGCCCAGGGCCGTGGAGTGCTGCTCTTGACTGACATGTTTGGTGGCACACCTACCAATATTGCTTCCATGTTTCTCGAGGACCAGGTGGTAGAAGTGGTTTCGGGAGTAAACCTGCCGATGGTGATCAAGCTAGCCACCTATTCGGGCGAGGATTCGTTAGCCGACACCGCCCGGAAGATCTGCGACCAGGGGCGACAGGGTATTTATCTCGCCGGCGATCTACTTGCTCCGCCGGCAAAAGGCGGAGCCGATTGAAGTGGTTGAAGAAGAACTACGCGTCACCAGTCGACTTGGTCTTCATGCTCGGGCAGCGGCAAATCTTGTCCGGGTCGCCACTCAGTTTCAAAGCAGCGTCATGCTTGAGCGTCCCGATGGCAGTGTCAAGGCGGATGCTAAGTCGATTCTGAGCATCTTGATGTTAGCTGCCGCTCGTGGTACTCAGCTCCGTATTGTGGCCAATGGCGTCGACGAACTCGAAGCTCTGAATGCAGTCGTCGATCTCTTTGCGCGAGAGTTTGATGAACTGGAAGCAACGGATGACGACCAGGCGGCGCGGCGCGTTAACCAGGAACGCCGCTTCAAGGGCCTGGGCGTATCACCCGGCGTCGTGCTGGGTAGAGTAGTGCGCTTGCAGGATGGAACCCGCAACGTATATCGCGCCCGCATCGAAGAGTCGGACATCGAGCGGGAACAGAAACGCTTTCGCGCCGCCTTGCGTCAATCTCGCCGCCAACTCGAAAACATCAAAGAACGAGCGGAAAGGGAACTGGGCCGTGGTCATGCGCACATCTTCGACGCGCACCTGCTTTTTCTCCACGACAACAAGCTCACGCGAGAAGTGGAAGACTACATCCTCCGGGAACGCGCGAACGCAGAGTGGGCCGCCAAGGTGGTAGGCGATCGACTGTTATCAATCTATACCGAGTTCAACGACGAGTACTTTCGCGAACGCGGATCGGACATTGAGGATGTCGTGCAACGCTTGCTGGCCAATCTGAGTGGCGAGGATCGAGCCTATCCGAGTTTCTTCGAAGATTCAGTAGTGGTGTCCCCCGACCTGTTGCCTTCCACGATTGCTGAGCTGGACCTGGCCCACGTGCGGGCGATCGCTACCGACGCCGGTGGTTGGACTTCGCACATGTCGATCATTGCGCGGGCGTTGGGTCTGACAGCCGTCGTCGGTCTCAGAGATTTCTATCACCGGACCCGAACCGGTGATCACATCATTGTTGACGCTCGGGTCGGCAGTGTCATTCTCCATCCTGCTGAGGAGACCATCAGCGCCTATAACTTTGGCTCAGACAAAACCACCACACATGCTGAAGAGACTTCTGCTGACACTGGCCCTGTCTTAACCAGGGACAACATCAGCATTGTGTTGCGAGCCAACATCGAACTGCCCTTCGAGTTTGAGGCCGTCAAACGTTATGGCGCTGCCGGCGTGGGCCTCTTTCGCTCGGAGTTCTTGTTGTCTCGTCCCGGGCTGATGCTGTCGGAAGAGGAGCAGTACGAAGCCTATCGATCGCTGGCGGTGGCCGCTGGTGATGAAGGTGCCGTGGTGCGACTCTTTGACGTCGGTGGTGAGTTAGATCGCGAGTCAACTGAACGACCGGAACGCAATCCGGCCCTGGGGCTGAGGGCTATCCGTTTCGACCTGCGTCACAAGGAAGTAATGCGGACCCAGGTCCGCGCCATCTTGCGGGCCGCAGCGACCGGCAACCTGAGACTGGTTTTGCCGATGGTTGTTGATGTGGCGGATGTCAGACTGGCGCGAAGCGTTGTCGCCGAAGAGCAGCATCAACTTGAGGCCGCGAACATTGAATACTCGCCGGTGCGGGTTGGTGCAATGATTGAAGTGCCCTCGGCGGTCCTGACCGCTGAGAAGATTGCGAGTGAAGTGGATTTTATCGAGCTTGGCACCAACGACCTGGTCCAATACACGTTGGCAGTTGACCGGGGAAACGATGCGGTTGCTCACTGGTTTCGCACTCTTCATCCAACGGTGCTGTATGGCATTCACCGGAGTTTGAATGCTGCCCGTGACGCTGGGATTCAAGCGATTGTTTGCGGTGAAATGGCCTCGACTCCAGCGTACTCGGTCTTGTTGGTTGGCTTAGGGGCAATTGATTTGAGTATGGCGCCCGCCTCTATTCCGCGAGTGCGGTCTACGCTGGCTCGCATCGACGTTAAGCAGGCTCGAGAAGTTGCGGCAACTTGTCTCGACTGTGCTACCGCGACGGAAGTGGAAGATATCGTGCGGACAGAATTTGAAAAGCGCTGGCCTGGCGTCTTTCACCCGAAGGCCTTACCCGCCAAGTCCACCGAGGAATGAGCCAATAGAACCCGGAGCGGTAGCGACGGGAAGCCACGGTCGACCTCTGCCAGGTCCCTGTCGACTTGTAAGATCTAGAGAGTTGACCGTCGCTTCCCGTCGCTGCCGCTCCGGGTTCTTTATGGAAGTTTCCAAGAACTCTCGGTCTTTTGGCAGTTTTATGTAATTACTGGAAGGCGCGGTGGGAAATCAACGCTCTTCCAATTTTGCTTAAATGCCCCAAAGAGGTTGCGATAGATGAAGAAGCTAGGAATGGCCCTCGTTTGTGGACTCGTGCTCGGAACCAGCATTTCAGCCCAGGTGCGGACGGAGATCGCTACCAGTCTGACCAACAATGCTACCTCCCGAGTGACACGAACCCGAATAGTTAAGGCTGCGACTGCTCCGGCAAAGGCTGAAGCCGCCCTGCCGTTGGCAAAGAGTGTGGCGAGTACAGCTGATCAAGCATCGACTCAAACCTATCGAGTTGGCGTCGGGGACGTGCTGGATATTCAAATAGCGGACAGTCCCAGCACCAAGTCCACGCTTTACACGGTTACCGCAGAAGGACTGGTCGACTATCCCCTGGTTTCGGGTACTATACCCGTCGTCGGCGTCACCACCCAGGTGGTTGCGGCTCGGCTTAAGGCAAACATCAAAGTATTAAACAATCCTGACGTCCAGGTAAGCGTGCGGGACTACACGAGCCATACAGTAAGAGTGATCGGTTTTGTTGGCTCACCTGGCGAGAAGGTTTTGCGGCGCGAAGCGGTGCCGCTCTATGTAGTGTTGTCGCAGTCGCTGCCGCTTGCTGAGGCAGCAAGTGTCACCATCACCCGAAAAGGTACTCCACCCATCGAAGTGGACCTCCATGATCCAAGCGCAGCCAACCATCTCATCGTTGCTGGCGATTTGATAAAGGTCTCTGACCGCAGTCTTGCAAAGTCGATGGTGGCAGCAACAGTATTGCAGAAGTACTAGACAAGACTCATCACTTTGGAGTGCGGTGACTTTGGAGTGCGGGGACTCGTCACCGCTTTGTGATCGAACAACTCTGGATCACAAAAGCGGTGACGAGTCCCCACACTCCAAAGTGACGAGTCCCCGCACTCCAAAGTCCTGCCCCTCTTCCTCGCGAAACTCGCTATAATGCCCGCCTGTTCGACAATCCGATAAACTTCAGCAGATGAATAAATCCAAACTGGTCAATGTGCTGATTGGCAAGACGATCCTGGAAGTCTTGCTGGTGAGTGCTGTAGCAGTCGGGTTCTATCTCAAGGCGTTTCCTCCTTTTTTCCACGGCTGGGGCGAGGCCACACCGCACACGATTGCTGGCTGGGCCGTCAACAACGCCGCTCCCTGGGACCGAGTTCAGGTTCAACTTTTCATTGACGGAAAATTTATTACGACGGGCATCGCTAACCTTTCCCGGCCGGATGTGGTCGCTAAAGGATGGGCGCGAGATGAGTGGTGCGGCTTCAGTTTCCCGCCGCCGAGCTTGAGTGAAGGACCACATGAAGCGCGAGTTTTTGCCTTGCATGGAAGTGGCGGTGGAGTGCGATATACGCTGCAGCTGCTGGGAGATCCGATCAATTTCAACGTCAATGCAGATGGCAGTCTGACAGATATGACCAAACACAGCGTGAGGCCTTGAGAGAGCGATGTCCGCCAACGAAGCTGAAACCACGGGAGACGCAATCGGGCCACGTGTCCTGGCTTCATGGGAGATCCTTTCAGTAGTAGTCTCCTGTTTGATCGCCGAATGGGTTGTGCTGGCGTTCTTCGGACGCAATCGGTTTATGGTTGCGGTTCCGGGCTCGTTGGCGCTGGGACTGATGTTCCTTTCGCACCGGGTGTACGGCGAAAGTTTGCGTGACCTGGGTTTTCGCTGGGACAACTTTTTTAAGGCCCTTCGTTGGCTCGTGTTGCCAACGTTGGTAGCAGTCGTGCTGATTGTCCTGCTCACCCGTCCAGTAGCTAAGGGCTACTTTGCCGAGGCCTTGCGCCCTCGCTTTTTGCTGGTGCCGCTCTGGGCCTTGTTTCAGCAGTATGCAATACAGGGCTACATCAACCGCCGGGCTCAGCTTGTGCTTGGCCCGGGCTGGAAGAGCGTGGTGCTGGTAGCGCTAGTCTTCGCCCTCCTCCATCTCCCAAATCCCGTACTCACTCCGTTAACTCTCGTAGGCGGGTTGATTTGGGCGGCCTGCTATCAACGGTATCCCAACCTTTTCGCCTTGGCGCTTTCTCACGCCATCGCCTCAATTGCGGTAGCGGTCTCAGTCCCGCCTCAGTTGGTAAACAGTCTCAGAGTTGGCTTCAAGTTCTTTGGCTAAATCCAAGCCAACAGCGAGTTTAAATTGGTCTGTAGCAGTGCTATACGTGTTCAACACTCGTTTGCTATAATCGTCTTGCCTTGCAAACGAACAGGTCGGGCGGTTGCTGCCGGTAATTGCAAGCCCTCAGGAATATCCTGGGGAGAAGTGACGCCGGGAGAGGAAAGTCCGAACACTACAGGGCAGCGAGCCCGCTAACGGCGGGGCGTTCGATAGCTCGGACTCGTTTCGAGAGATTGGACGACGACAAGTGCAACAGAGAGTAAACCAGCCGTTTGAGATCTGATCTCAGATCTGGGATCTCAGAGGGTGATGGGTGAAAGGGTGCGGCCCGATAGGGCTTAATGTAAGAGCGCACCGGCGCGTGTGGTGACATGCGCGGCCAGGCAAACTCCTCGCGGTGCAAGACCAAATAGGGAGGCGTCAAAGGGCTGCCCGCCCGAATCCCGATTCGTTCGGGATACGACCTCCGGGTAGGTCGCTGGAACCAGTCGGCAACGGCTGGTCTAGATGAATGATCGCCGTCCCGACTCTGTCGGGATACAGAATTCGGCTTATAGACCTGTTCACAATTTGCAGGGTCCCCGACATAAATCGGAAGATGTATTGTGAAGGAGAGGACGACGAGAGATGGCAAATCGTAAGGGCGTGTTTATCGGTGCATATGTACCAAATCACTTGAAGGAGTCTCTACGTCGTCGAGCGGCTGCCGAACATCGCACCCTATCTCAGGAGATCACCAGGATCCTGGAAGAGGCTGTGCACGGTAAGGGATTGCCTCCGGGGAGCGTCGATCGGCGCTCAAAGGAGTCTGTGCCACGCCGGCGCTCAACCGACCCAATGCCGCGCAGACGAGCTAACGACGAAGCCTACGGCGTCGGTGGTAACCGGACTGACGACCGCAGCTAACTTCGACTCGAGAATCGGCAGGCTCATACGACTTGAAATACTTACTAATAGCGGCGCTGGTCAGTCTTCTGTTCGTTTTTATCTACTCACGCCTGCGTCCTTACATCCAGCTATTTCAAAAGGCACTAACCTTTCTGAACAATCCCGTTGGTCCAGTGTCGGCTGGTACGACACAGCGCCGCGCTGGGGACCTCGAGAACAAACTGATTCGCTGTGACAGTTGTGGTACCTGGGTGCCAGCAAACCGTGCAGTCAGGTTGAGCTCGGGACTCGCGTCGTATTGTTCGCGTGAGTGCTTGGAAAAGAGTGCCGACTCAAAGGCTGAGAAACTCGCCGGGTAAGCAGATCTCAAATCAACGTTGCGGTTTAATTAGTCCCGGAGAAACAAGGACATTATCTAACCGTGGGCAGCTTCCTCCGGCACTAAACGTCCCGCCTCATGGACGGCCTTGTCGGTATTCGTAAATATCAGAACCACCAGTCCGACGACAAAGAAGAAGATCAGCGACAAGAGCGCCTGGCGGTAAGAACCCGTGCGGGCGATCACGATACTGAATAGTAGTGGGCCCATCCACGACGTGCCGCGCTCTGAAACCTCATAGAGGCCAAAGAATGAAGCCTCTCGTCCGGGCGGAATCATCCGAGCGAACAGCGACCGCGAAAGGGCTTGCGATCCGCCTAATACGATGGCGATAACCGCAGCCATCACCCAGGCCTCGGTAACAGTGTGCAGGAAACGATAAGCGTAAATTACTACTCCGGACCAGATGACCAAAGAAACAATAATTGCATTCTTGGTTTTGATCAGATAGGCGAGTCTTTCGAAGATTAGCGCGCCAAACACGGCGACGAACTGGACCATCAAGAAGATCTCAAGCAGAAACGTCGGGTTGCCTTCGGGGAACAGTTCCTGCTCGAGAAAGGCGCTGGCGGCGAAGATCACTGTCTGTATGCCATCGTTGTAGACCAGGTAGCCTAACAGATAGCGCAGGGTCAGCGGCAAGCGAAGTAACTCTTTAAAGGTTGAGAAAATCTCCTGGAAACCGGCAGCCAGGTAGCTTTTGCCCGGTGGTAGAGTTTTGGCCTTGGGTCTCGACTTGAGCAGTAGAAAAGTAATCACGGCAAAGCCGCCCCACCAAACTCCTGCCGACAGTAGCGATAACCTGATCGCCAGTCCGGTAGAGATACCCACCCGTTCAGCATAGCTAACCAACAGAAAGTTAAGCGCGAGCAGAATAGCGCCGCCCAGATAGCCGTAGGCGAAGCCCCGACTGGAAACTTTGTCGGACTGGTCCTCGGTGGCGATGTCCGGCAGAAACGAGTTATAGAAGACTATCGAGGCGCCAAAACTGATGTTGGCGATGATGAAGAGCAGTCCGCCGAAGAGATAGAGGCCATCCTTGACGAAAAAAAGCAGACAGTTGGCGGTCACTGCGATGTAACAGAAGACAGCCATCAGGCGCTTCTTCAGATCCGAGTAGTCACCCAGCGCGCCCAGCACCGGTAGCATGAACACCTGCAGGCCAACGGAGATTGAAACGCATAAACTGGGTAGCGACTTGGCCGTCACGGAGCCGAGCGGTCCCAGGTCAAGCACGGTACCGTTTTCGCCCACGACGTCTTGTGCCAGTCGTGTTAGGTATGGGCTGAAGAGAGCGCCCACGACTGTCGTATAGAAGGCGGAGTTGGCCCAGTCGTACATCTTCCAGCCAAAGAGTTCCCGCGGGTTGTTCTTCTCAAGAACCTTCGCAGACTGGTCGGCAGGAGCATTGTCCATTCAGTTAGCCTTTAGTTGATGTTAGTTAACAGCTCGACAATGGCGGGAGTAATGTCAGTAAGGTCATGAATGCGAGCGGCGGTTTTCTCACGCTTACTCCCCCAAACAATCGTGGGCACAGGATGGAGAGTGTGATTGCGAATTGACAGGTCTTCAATATTGCCGTGGTCGCTCGTGAGTATAACTGTAGTGCGGTCCAGATCAAGCCGCGTTAATAATTCTCTAAGAAAACGAGCGAGACTGGTAAGCACCTTTTTGGCCAGGACCATGTCCTGGGCGTGGCCGATTTTGTCGGTGATGAAATACTCATAGAGCGTAAACCGATGGGCCGCGCAAAGTCGGGCCAGTACCTTCGCCGCTTCCTCTTCATTTCTTAGGGCGACGTCTTCGCCTCTTTCGATCAGTAGCTGATTGGTGAAGTCCTGGTAGAGGGCAGCGCCGTCGTTCAAATCTGCGACGGTGCGGAACTGCAGTCCCGCGGCTTCAACCGCGGCGGTGGTGGCGGACACCCATCGAGGTCGTTCGCTAAAGAAGCGACTGGTATAGGCGTTGGCAAAAGTGATTGGGCCAACCCCCAGTTGCTTAAGCTGTCGAAAAATTGAATGCTGCTCGATTATCTCGAGCAATGCTTTGTTGGGGAATCCTTGTTTGTGGTAGCCGACCAGCGCCGGCGCATTAACACCGGTAAGAATCGTTGTTTGTCCGGAAGCGCTCTGCGGGCGACCAGCGACCCCCAGGGAGGGATCTGTTGGGACCACGATTCCGTCGCGGAATCGCTCGGGCGACTCGCCGGAAAAGATCGCGAGTGGAGCAGCTGCGGGTAGGCCGTCGAAGGGATTGAACGGACCTCGTTCACCGATGCCCAGTCCATCAATAAAAAAAAGCAGGACGGAAGGCTCAGTCGTCATGAAGCAGGCCGCGTTCGCGGTAAAGGTTTAGCTTGTTGTGGAGAGTTTTTAGGCTGATGCCCAAGAGTTCGGCGGCGCGCGTTTTATTGTTCTTCGTCTTTTGCAACGTACGCATGATCATCTGGCGCTCTACTTCTTCCAGCGGAGTTCCCACGGGAAGACTCAACGTGTCTTCGTTGCGGAGACGCTCTCTTTGTTCGATTGGATAGGGTGCGAAGTGGTGACGTTCAATCTGTTCGCCGGAGCAGATGATAACTGCGCGTTCGATCACATTTCGCAGCTCGCGCACATTCCCCGGCCAGGCGTGGAATTGCAGAGCACTTAGGGCCGAGGGACTGAGAAAACGGGCTGGACGATTGTGCTTCTCGGCGAGTTGCGTGACCAGGTGTTGGGCCAGCAGAGACAGGTCCTCTTTTCTTTCTTCCAGGGACGGCAAATGAATGCTAAAGACATTGAGTCGATACAGTAGGTCTCCGCGAAGTTTGCCTTCCTCCAAAGCCTGTTGTGGATGACGATTGGTCGCTGCCAGCAGCCTGACGTCCACTTCAATCTCTTTCCGACTACCTAGACGCCTGACGGCGCGCTCTTCGATTACGCGCAGCAGCTTGGCCTGCAGTAGCGCCGGCATTTCGCCAATTTCGTCCAATAGTAAGGTACCGGTGTCCGCGAGTTCGAAACAGCCCTGTCTGCGTGAAGCGGCGCCGGTAAACGCTCCCTTTTCGTGACCGAAGAGCTCAGATTCCATTAACGATTCGGGAATGGCCGAACAATTTATCGCCACGAAAGGTTTATGTTTGCGGGGACTCATCTTGTGAATTGTCCGCGCTACCAGTTCTTTGCCGGTACCCGATTCGCCGGTGATCAAAACAGAAGCTGACGACGGAGCAACTTGTTCAATGAGCGTATAGACTTTGCGCATCGCCTCGGAACTGCCGACCAATTCACCAAAGGCGCCCTTGTCTTTCAGCTGTCGGCGCAGCAACTCGTTTTCGCGTTTGGCAACTGCCAGATCTATGGCTCGCTCCAGCACCAGGCGGAACTTGTCCGGGTCGAGCGGACGCTCGAAATAGTGATAGACGCCCTCCTGCTGAACCACTTGAGCGAGACTTTCTGGAGAAGTGGGTTCGGCTAGCAACACCACGGGCAGGTCGACATCCTGGGCCCGGATCTCGCGGACAAGTTGAGAATCATTGGTCAGTTTGGTCGATGTATTGTCGACAATCAGCGTCGGCCTTAGTTCGGAAACAGCTTTGAGCGCTGCCGAGATATTCTCGGCCACCACCGCTTCATAACCCCAGGTCGCAAGCAGATCGCGGAGTGAAGCGCCATTGTGATGGTCTTGTTCGTAGATGATCACGTTGCGGGAAGACATCGCAAATCAGTTTAGCACACGAGGATGGTGAGGATTTTAAGTGTTTCCAGGATACCACTGGGCTTCAGCCCGTGGAGTTTCAAGTTCAACCTAAAGAGGACGTCAAGTTTGCGGAGAAGATACCACCAGGCTTCAGCCAGTGGAGTTTCAGTTTCTACCTACAATCCTACGCGACTGGGTTAGGCTGAAATTGAAGCTCCCCCGGCTAAAGCGCGTGGTATCTCCCGCGAATCGCGTGAGAATCGTGCATAGCCCAAAATTGAAGTACCATCGGCTGAAGCACAGTGGTATCTGGTTGGTCCAACCCTGACGTTTCCTATTTTCGTTACCTTGCGTAGTGCGCAGCAATTGCCTGGGCAAGTGTTGCCGCTGTGAAACGAATGGGCTGGATCTCCACTTTCAGACCATACTCTTCCGCGGTGGCCGCCGTGACATCACCAATACAGGCCACGCTAACACCACTCAATATCGTGCTCAGGTCGAAGGTATCAAACAGCAAGGCGAGGTTTTTTACGGTCGAGGGACTGGTAAAGACTATGCAATCAGCACTACCGGCGAGCATCGCCGTCAAACGGCCGCGATCAAGATCGGGTGGAACTACTGTCCGATAGGCGGGTACGGCGTCGACTCGCGCCCCCGCGCCTGCCAATGCGTTTGGCAAAAAGTCTCGCGCCACTGCCGCTCGCGGCAAAAGAAAATTTAGTCCGACGAGTTTTTCCTTACCGCCGACAAAATCGACCAGCGCGTTGAAGACCCCTTCTGCTTTGGCTTCAGTGGGAATCACATCAACATGAATATGGGCCTGTTGCAGCCTCTCAGCGGTTGCCTCACCAATCGCGCACACCTTTAAGTCATCCAGGTCGGCCACCGACTTACCAACATGCACCAGGCGGCGCAGAAAAAAGTCGACTCCGTTGCTGCTGGTGAAGACCAGCCAGTCGTAGCCATACAGGTGATCGATCGCCTCGTCAAGGAGTTGATAGCTTTCGGGTTCAGTAATCTCGATCGTGGGGCAGGCGATTACAGTAGCTCCGTAACTTTCGAGCGTGGCAATCAGGTCGCTCGCTTGTGAGGCGGCGCGGGTAATGACAACGGTTCGCCCGGCGAGCGGTTGGTCCATGAGCTACAATCTTTCCAACAGTTTGTCAGCGCCGTTTGTAATCAGCTTGTTCGCCAGTTCAGCTCCGAGTTGCTCCGCTTGTTCGAACGCTCCGGAAATCTGATCGCGGACGATCTGAGAACCGTCAGGTGCTGCCACTAAACCTTCCAACTTTAGCAATTGATGCTCAAGCGTGGCGTGGGCGGCGATAGGTAGTTGGCAACCGCCACCTAATTGACGGAGGAGAGCTCGCTCGGCAATGCAGCAGAGATTGGTCTCGGCATGGTTAAGTTCGCGCACGATCCGGCAAGTAGCATCGTCGTGCTTGCGAGTTTCGATTGCCAGGGCGCCCTGGCCAACAGCAGGCAACATCTCGCTGGTCGGAATCGACGCACTGATCCTGCTCTCCAGGCCAAGTCGCCGGAGTCCGGCACTGGCAAGAATCACCGACTGGTACTGGCCCTCGTCAAGCTTACGTAACCTGGTATCAACGTTGCCGCGCAGGTCTTTGATTTCCACATCCGGACGCAGTGCTCTTAACTGGGCTGCTCGACGTTGACTGGATGTGCCAACTACAGAATGGCGCGGCAGGGTCATCAACGAAGCGTCACCGTCATCACTATCGGCCCGCAGCACGAGTGCATCGCGCGGGTCTTCACGTTTGCAAATTGCGGAGATAGTTAAATCCGGCGGCAGAAGCGTAGGTAGATCTTTGAGCGAATGAACGGCAACATCAATACGACCGTCGAGGAGCGCATCTTCGAGTTCCTTGGTGAAGACTCCTTTGCCGCCAATTACTGTCAGCGGCTCACTCTTCACGTCTCCCGTCGTCTTGATGATCTCAATCCGGACCTCGATCAAAGGATTGCGGGCCAGCAGCAGGTCCTTGACCCTTTCTGCCTGCCACAAAGCCAGCTGGGAACCGCGGGAACCGATTATGAGGGCAAGGCTCATGGGATGAAAACTGAACTACTCTTCCTGACCGAAGATATCCCGGAGTGCTTGCACCGTTTCGGCGTCACCAATCTCCTGGGTGCGCTTCATCTGGTCCAGCACTGGATGGGAAATCTTATTAACAGTAGACGTCAGGAGAGCATCGAGTGTCGTTTCCTGTTCTGCGGTGAGGGTGCCGAGACGTTTCCGATGCCGCGCCAATTCGGCACGCGCGATCTCCTGGAGTTTTTCCCGAAAGGCGCCGATGTCGGGCCCGATATCCATCACGCGAAGCGACTGATGAAACTGCATCACCTCCGATTGCACGATCAGTTCCGCGCGTTCTGCTTCACGCTCGCGTTCGCGAATGTTTGAGGAAATGACCGACTCCAGATCGTCGACATCGAAAACAAAGACGTTCGGTACCTTACCAACGCCAGGATCAACGTTTCTGGGCACGCTGATGTCGATGACACAAGTAGGACGGTTGCGACGTCGTTCTCGGGCGCGGTGCATCATTGCTTCGGTCACTACGAAGTGCGGAGCATTGGTGGAGCAGATGACCACATCGGCCTCGGCGAGTCGTTCCTGCAGCTGCTCAAAGGGAACGGCCTCACCGGAAAACTCTTCCGCGATCTTGCGGGCCGACTGTTCGGTGCGATTGGTTATCAACACTCGTGAGACGCCTGCGTTCACCAGGTGGCGCGCGGAAAGTTCCGCCATTTCCCCGGCGCCAATCAACAGCACGGTCCGATCTTTTAGCGAATCGAAGATCTTCTTGCCCAGTTCAACGGCCATGTAACTAATCGATACTGCACTCGCGGCGATGCCGGTCTCACTTCTAACGCGTTTTGCCACGCGGAAGGTATGATGGACCAGCCGATTAAGAACGCGCCCCGCCGTCCCTGCTTCTACTGCCACTGAGTAAGCGCGCCGAACCTGACCGAGAACTTGTGGCTCACCCACCACCATTGAGTCTAACGATGACGCAACCCGGAAGAGATGACGTACCGCCTGGTCGTCAGTGTGACTGTAAAGATGGTTCTGCAAAAAGCCGGGGGGAAGGTTTCTTTCACCGTCGAGGAAATCGGTTACTCGTTGAGTGCTCAAATGCAACCGGTCGCTGGTTGTGGCGCTGAGGATTTCCACCCGATTGCAGGTCGACACGATCAGGCCTTCCCGCACAATGTCGCCATCCACCAAACGACGCAAACCGGCAGCGCAGGCTTCGTCGGAGAAGGCTAACAACTCACGCACTTCCACCGGCGCCGTCTTGTGGTTTACCCCGATTAATAGTATGGACATGCGAATTTGCTAACTTGTCATGAAGGCTTCAACCGAAGACGTGATAGCCTCCCAGGAACCTTGTGCCGACAAAGGTACAAAGTACGAGTGCAAAACCGACCACGCCAAGCCACGCTGCTCTCCTCCCGCGCCAACCGGCCGTGGACCGGTAGATGAGTAACAGGAAATAGAGTAGCCATGTCAGCACGGCGAAGATCTCTTTCGGGTCGTTATGCCAAATTCGTCCGTCACGAGCTGATGACCAAACCATGCCGGTGGCAATACCAACAGTCAGTAGCGTAAGGCCCAGGGCAGCGGCAGTGGTGGCCAACTCGTTTACGGTTGTGAGCGATGGGAGGCGATGAAAGATAGCACCAAAAGTCTTGAGTTTGAGTTCGCGCTCCTGCAGCAGGTACATCACGCTGGCCATGAACACCACGAAGAATGCTGCATAGGCAAAGATTAAGAGCGTCGTATGAATGGGAAACAACCAGGTCGTGGAGAAGCCCGCCGGAGTGCCTTGAGTGCCGCCGGGACGGATCACTAAGGCGACAAACGTGATTACCGAAACCAGCGGCATGGTGAACGCACCGAGGGCTTGAGCGTGATAGCGATAAAGAACTAGCGCGTATGCCGCAACCATCGCCCAGGCCAGAAATGAGAGCGTCTCTCGCAGGAAGAAAAGAGGATAGTGGCCATCGATCGCCCAATCGGCGATCAGGGCTGTAGTGTGAAGAATAAATCCGGCGGCTATCGACCATTCTGCGACACGCTGCAACGAACGGCGCTTGTTAACAAACGCCAAAATAGAGTGGATTGCGGCGTTAAGGTACGCCGCCAGAACTGCCAGTAATAGAGATCTCATTCGGGGGTCAAAAGCTGAGCTTGCATTTTAGTTGGTTTCACTTTGTGGCAGCAAGGTAACAATAAATGTAGGCCGGTCGCAGCTCTGGAGATGCGTGTGCTGCCCATAAGTGGGGGTGCCCACGGAGGAACGCCCCCTACAGGTAGCTGGCAAACGTGGGTGGTAAACGTTATGCTGTCTCTCAACATCGTAGTGAAGTCCGCACAGCCTTCAGTTAAGAGCAAAACAGGCAACACCAGTGGTGAGAGGTAGCTAATGGTTACACTTCCTTTGCGGCTCTTTTTCTCGCTGATTTGCCTCGGATTCTGTGTTGGAGTCATGGCACAGACGCCCCGGCGTACACAAAAGCCGCCTCCGCTGCCGACGCCAACTGCTGAAACTCAAACCGATCCGACAAAGCCTCCGGAGCCGCAGGACATCGAGACCCTGAAAACTGATACGAACCTTGTCAGTGTGCCCGTAATAGCCACCGACGCAAACGGAACGTATGTTCCGGACCTGACCCAGGATGAGTTCACGATTGCAGAAGACGGGCAGGCTCAGCAAATCGCCTTCTTTGGCAAGGTCGCTCAGCCCTTTCACGTGGTGCTAATGCTCGACACCAGCGCCAGCACCCAGGACAAGCTAAGAGTGATACAACAAGCGGCCAATGCTTTTGTTGATCAATTGCAGCCGGCTGATCGCGTTAAGGTAATTTCGTTTGATGACGAGGTGAAAGATCGAAACGAATTCACCAGCAATCGAACGATATTGAAGGCCGCGATCAATTCAACCCGACCAGGGCAGGGAACGAAAGTCTACGACGCGTTTGAACTGGCTTTGTCGAACGTTCGCAGGATCCAGGGCAGAAAGGCCATCGTTCTGTTTACTGACGGGGTTGACTGGCATAGCGATTCAGCGACGTTCCAGGGCACAGTGCGTGGATTGGATGAAGAGGGAGTGATCGTTTATCCGATTCGTTATGACACAAGGGAAATGACTGAGCAGATCGCTCGGCAGCAGGCGGGGGAATCAACCCCGGATCTACCAACCCTGGATACAATTCGGCGTCAGAACAGAGGTACCACCGCACCGACCTTTCCCAGTGATGAGCCAGGCTCGAATCCGACGATTAACGACCGCAGAACTGGCCCCATGGGATTACCTCTGCCTGACGATATCCTTCGCCGGCGACCGCAAAACGATCCCCGAAACGATCCCAGAAACGATCCCAGAAATGATCCGAGTCGCGATCCGACCCGAGTCCCGTCGCCCGACAACCTGCCACCCACTACCGGTTCGAGATTGCCGCCCATCTCCACTGGTCCAAGCAGGCCGCGGGCCAAGAGCGACGATTCCATCAGCGCGATGCTCGATCTGGCCTATGCTACAGCCGACAGTTATCTCGAGACATTGGCCACTAAGTCGGGTGGGAGATTGTTGCGCGCTGACACCTTAACTTCACTACCAGATGCATTTGCCAAAATTGCGGCCGAACTCAGAACTCAATACTTACTCGGATACTATCCCACCAACAAAGAGACTGAAGACCGGTATCGCAAAATCAAAGTCGCTGTCTCCCGAAAGAATGTACGCGTTCGTGCGCGACCCGGTTACCAGTCAACTGGCGCCCGTTGAGTCACCACAGTCACCGCGAAAAATTACTGGACCTTAGCCCTCTTGCTGCGCTCCCAGCGGCATGTTAGTTTTGCTTCCGTTAGCGTAATAAAATCTCATCGTCAGTAGAAACTCTTACCTTATCGATGCCTGATCGATCAGATGCCTGGGAATTGCTCTGCGAATACACCAAGGGCGATAGTCTGCGCAAGCATGCGCTCGCTGTGGAAACAGCCATGCGCGCCTGTGCCCCGCGTTACGGCGGCCCTGAGGCTGACGTTGAAGAGTGGGGACTGGTGGGACTGCTACATGATTTTGACTACGAGATGTTTCCGACGCCCGACCAGCATCCGTTTACTGGCTCGAACATCTTATGTGGCCGCGGCTACTCGGACAGAATAATTCGCGCGATCCTGGGCCATGCTACTTACACCGGCGTGCCACGTGACACTGACATGGCCCGCGCCCTCTTTGCCACAGACGAACTCTGTGGCTTTTTAGTGGCTTGTGCCCTGGTTAGGCCTTCTCGAAGCTTGGAGGATCTCGAAGTTTCATCGGTAAAGAAGAAACTGAAGGACAAGGCCTTTGCCCGTTCGGTCAACCGTGATGACATCAGGCAGGGAGTGGTCGAACTGGGTGTCGACCTGGAGGAACACGTTCGCTTTGTTATTGATGCGCTGAAGCCAATGCAGCGCGAGATTGGTTTGAATTCGGTTTGCGAGACTTAGGATCAGCCGGCGACGGTTGGACCAGGAGGTCGGACTGGTTCCTTCGGTACCGATCGCGAGCCCAGGATAGAGGCAACCAGGAAAATGGTGAGCGTCAAAACGATTGTGACTATGGCGGTAATCATCGCTTGTAGTTTTCGTCGCCGAGCGGTGTGTCGATAAACAAAGATAGAGGCCAGGACAATCGCTATAACCGGAAGGAGAAAACTAGCACCAGCGATCAAGCCGGGCTTTGCTATCGCCCGCAAAGAAGAAAAGCTGACATACACAATCGCGATGGACGAGCCAGCGCCAATTATCGCCGCGAGTAATGACGCGCCGATTACCAGCTTCAATCGCATGTCATCCGCTCTCCCTGGAAGGCCGACTCTTAGGACAGGCCGCTCGATTCAGGCACGAATTGCGGCGCTAAGGATACCACAGGCTTTGCATCTCAATCGGACCCCCGGTCTTCCCCCAAAACGTGAATCACCCGGGATCAGCATTTCGTAAGCAATCGGACTGATGTTAACTAGAAGCGCGCTAATCTATTTGTCCCGTCACGAGGGCCTCAAGGACTTTGCCACCCGTTTTAGCTTCTTCAAGAAACTCACGACCAGGTTTGTCGCTGGAGAAACAATAGACGAAGCGGTCAACTTTATTCGGGAAATCAATGCGGAAAATTGTACTGCGTCGTTCGATCACTTAAACGAATCGGTGAGCAGCACTGCAGAAGCGGAAAAGGAAGTCGTCGAGTATCTTGAGATACTAAACAAGATCGAGGAGACGAAGATTCGTTCCAACGTTTCTATCAAGCTGACGCAGTTTGGCCTGGGCCTGGATCCGGAGCTGGCCTACAGGAACGCGCGTCGTGTGGTTGAAGCAGCACACCGCCACGGCAACTTTACCAGGGTGGACATGGAGGATTCGCACGTCACCCAGGTCACAATCGATATATTCAAGCGACTGCGAAGCGAGTTTGGCCTGAACGATGTGGGGATCGTGTTGCAGTCGTACCTGCACCGGACCTACGCAGATGCCCAGGAGTTAGTAAAGTTGCCGGCGCGCATTCGAATTTGCAAGGGGGCCTATAACGAGCCACCCGAGGTGGCCTTTCCCACTAAGAAAGACGTAGATGAGAACTACATAAAAGTGATGCAGTTACTCCTGGCTAGCGGTCACTATCACGGCATCGCGACTCATGACCCAAGGATGATCGAGGCCACAATCAATTTTTCGGCGCGGGAGGGAATCAGTAAGGACAAGTTCGAATTTCAAATGCTCTATGGAATCCGACGCGATCTACAGCGACAACTTGCCCGGGATGGTTACAACATGAGGGTGTATGTGCCCTACGGAAAACACTGGTATCCTTATTTCATGCGCCGACTCGCAGAACGACCGGCCAATATCTGGTTTGTGCTGAAAAACCTCTTCAAAGGATAGCGATGGAGAACCTGCTCTGGATCCTGTGGTTAGTACTCGGCGCGATTCTGATTGTCGCCGAAATCTTTACGACTGGATTTGTACTGCTGTGGTTTGGCCTTGGCGCCCTGGCGGCAGCACTGGCGAGTTTGGTGGGACTGGATAGCATAGTGTTGCAATTCTTAATTTTCGCCGGAGTCTCGATCGGCCTCACAGCGGCTTCGCGAACTATATTTGCTAACTACTTTTCGCGAGATAGGTCGGGCCCAACGTTGCGCACCGGCGTTGACGCACTGCCGGGAAAAGTCGGGACAGTGGTGTCGTCAAGCAAAGGGGCGCTCAACGAAGGAGCAGTAAAGGTTTTTGGCTCAACTTGGACCGCTTATCCAGCAGCCGGAGAGGAACCGCTTGAGGCTGGGGAGCGCGTCTGTGTGGAGAGCGTCGAGGGAGCGTCTATTTACGTGAGAAGAGTTTCCGATGGTCCTGATTGGCGACAGAAGGCGTTAAACGAATAATTATCTTGGTTCGGTGTCGGCTTCATAGCTGTCATCGAGAGTCTTGTCTTCTTCCAGCGGTGGTAGCTCAATGGTAATTCGATCGTTGGAAGGTGCTTCCAGATCGTCACCAAGGAATCTCGCCAGCACCACGGTGATGTTATCCTCGCCGCCGCGGTTGTTCGCTTCTTCCACCAGGCCGTCGCAAGCCTTCGGCAGATCCCCGTTACTCTGCAAGACAATCTGTTGAATATCTTCCGAGCGCAGTTTGCCGGACAAGCCGTCGCTACAAAGCAAGAGCACGTCACCGCGGCGCAAACGAATTCTTCCGGTAACTGGCGTGACTTCGCTTTGAGCACCAAGCGCCTGCAGGATCACATTGCGGAACATGTGAGTTTCCGCCTCAGTTTCACTGATTTGGCCCACATCGACGAGTTGTTGTACGAGTGATTGGTCCTTGGTAGCGAGGCGAATCTGATCTTTCCTGATGATGTAGCCGCGGCTATCTCCAACCTGGACCAGGTCAAGACCATCGCCCTTCACCGCCGCACCGGTAAAAGTTGCACCCATTCCCTGGCAACGCGAGTCTTCCTGGCTGCGGTGATGAATCGCCAGGTTGGCATAGACGGTCGCGTTCTTCAGACAGTCCACCAGGTCTACGCTCGGATCGCAGGGTTCCTCACCCTCGCTGCCGATCAACATCTCGCGCACTGAATCGACGGCCATCCGGCTTGCCACGTCGCCGGCAAGTGCTCCGCCCATGCCGTCCGATACGACCAGCACAAGGCCTTTTTGACCGAGATTGAAACGGGTTAGTTTCTCCGGTGGCACTGCGCCGTCGGAGCCGGTCCAGGTTTGTTCAGTAGAGAGATCGAGGACGAGAAAGTTATCCTCGTTTCCACGGCGCACTCGGCCAACATCTGACTTGGCGTACAACTCTATGATCATAAGGAGAGCGAAGGGATTCTGATAAAGGCTGAGAACGAGGGCAATTGTAACCCTTCTATAGTTTGACTGTCATCCGCAAAAAAATGATGCAATTCTGGACTTTCGACTGGAGCTAGTCCGCGATATTACGGGTGCCGCGAAGCTAAAGTTTCTCAAGGGCTTGATCGAGGTCCGCGATAATGTCGTCCGTGTCTTCAATACCAACAGAGATCCTTACCAACCCATCGGTAATGCCTAATCGTTGCCGCTTCGCTTCATCAACGGAAGCGTGAGTCATGGTGGCGGGATGCGAAATTAGTGTCTCAACCCCACCAAGACTCTCAGCCAGCGTACAAAGCTTAACCGACTCCAGCACTGTGCGAGCCGCGGCGAGCGATCCAACATCAAACGATACCATACCGCCAAAACCGTGTTGTTGTTTCCGGGCTAACGCGTGTTGGGGATGGGAAGCCGAGCCAGGGTAATAGACTTTCCGTACTTTCGGATGTTCCTCAAGAAATGCCGCGACGGCCCTGCCAGACTTGTCGTGTTGTTCCATCCGCAGGGCGAGGGTTTTTGTCCCGCGCATGACCAGCCACGAATCGAAAGGTGAGAGGATCGCACCTGCTCCGTTTTGCACGAAACCGATCCAGGCGGCATCCTCTTCATCGTTCAGTACCACAATTCCACCCACGCCATCGGAGTGGCCATTGAGATACTTCGTGGTCGAATGGACCACGATGTCAACGCCAAATTCAAGTGGCCGCTGCAGGTATGGCGACATGAAAGTGTTATCGCACACGACGCGTGCGCCAGCTCGATGGGCGATTTCACTCACCTCTCTTAAGTCCGTCACGATCATGACCGGATTAGTGGGTGTTTCCAGGAACACCATCTTGGTATTTGGTTTGATCGCTTCCTCAACATTGAGCGCGTCGGAGGTGTCGACAAAATCAAACTCGATGTTGTAGTTGGCGAGAATGCGAGTAAAGAGTCTTGACGTACCGCCATACGTGTTGTCTGAGACAACGACGTGTTCGCCGGCTTTCACGAGACGCAGAGTCGCATCGATCGCCGCCATGCCCGAGGCAAAAGCAAAACCAAACCGTGCCCCTTCAAGCGCGGCGATATTTTTTTCCAGCGCCGAACGCGTGGGATTTTGCGTTCGAGCATACTCATAACCCTTATGCTGGCCCAGCGCGTCCTGGGCATAGGTGGAAGTCTGATAAATTGGAACGCTGACGGCCCCGGTGCTGGGATCCGGTTCCTGGCCGGTGTGAATTGCTATTGTTGCGAAGCCCATAATTAATCGTAATTCGGAAATCGTGAATCGTAAATCGTTAGTAGATGTCCATCAAGTTAGTTAGTCACACTTTACCTCATCGAAGATTCCCTGGCTCTGATATCTTTCCGCGCCATCGGGGAAGACTGTAACAATTCGTTTTCCCGGTCCCAGGCGTTCAGCGACCTTTGCTGCCGCAGTCGCAGCTGCGCCGGAAGACCAGCCTCCCAGCAGTCCTTCCGTGCGGGCCAGCCGTTTCAAGGATGCGCATACGTCCTCGTCCATCACCATCATTACCTCGTCAGCCAGAGACGCCTCGTA
>DATFRK010000006.1:0-4501 GCA_035263325.1 Pyrinomonadaceae bacterium
TTACACCACCCCGCAGAATCCTTCCCTGGCCGAGGTCGCTAAAGAAATAAACGGTAAGGCACTGGCCGACCTCACTGATCCCAATCAGCCCGGCGTCGCCATCAAAAGTGGGCAACAACTTCCAGGCTTCGCCTGGCTGAAAGATGACGGCACCACTGCCTGCGGGAATTGGTTGTACTCGGGTTCATGGACTGAGGCAGGTCCACTAATGCAACGACGCGGAACCGACGACCCGTCCGGTTTGGGCGTTTTTCCGAATTGGGGTTGGTCGTGGCCGGCAAATCGGCGCGTGATGTACAACCGCGCGTCCTGCGATGCGGCAGGCAAACCCTGGGACAATGAACGCCGTCAGGTCTGGTGGAACGACGCGCAACAGAAGTGGGTAGGCAATGATGTGCCGGATTTCAAAGTCGACTCAAAGCCGGCCGATCACATGGGACCATTCATCATGAATCCCGAAGGTGTGGGTCGCATTTTCGCTCCGCTCGCAGCCTTCGCCGATGGACCATTTCCGGAACACTATGAACCGATGGAGAGCCCTATTGCCAATCCGCTCCATCCGCAGCAATCGAACAACCCGGTGGCGAGGAAATTTACTTCTGAACTCGACAAGCTCGGCACCCCGGACCAGGGCTTCAACATTGTCTGCACAACCTATCGCTTAACCGAACACTATCATTATTGGACCAAGAACAATCCGATGAACGTGCAGTTGGTGCCGGAACCGTTTGTCGAGGTACCGGCGCAACTCGCCGATGAAATGGGTATTCACGGAGGCGAGAAGCTCAAGGTCACCAGTGCTCGCGGCACCTATATCGCGAGGGCCATGGTTACGAAACGAATCAAGCCCATGATGATCGATGGCAAGAAGACCTACCAGATCGGCATTCCCATTCACTGGGGCTATCGTGGTATCGCCGAGGATGCCGGCAGGACGGCGCTAACACCAGCAAACAGTCTTTCTCCCGCAGTGACTGACCCGAACGCCTATACACCAGAGTTCAAAGGATTCCTGGTCAAGCTTGAAAGGGCCTAGAAAGGAGGGCAAGAGATGGCTAATCCGCAAATGTTTCAGATTCAAGAGATCTCAGCCCATCCTGGACCAGTTCCCGGTGCCGGCACCCGACGTGAAGAACAGGTATGTAAGTACATCGATGTCTCTACCTGTATCGGTTGCAAAGCCTGCGAAGTGGCCTGCGTGGAATGGAATGATCATCCGTTTCGGGAGACTACCTTCAATGACACTTATCAAACGATGCCCTCGACGGAGTGGAACTACTGGAATCTGATCAAATTCGCCGAGGATTCACGCGATGGCAACCTGATGTGGCTCATGCGCAAGGACCAGTGCATGCACTGCGAAGATCCTGGTTGCTTGCGGGCCTGTCCAGCGGATGGCGCAATCATTAAATATCAAAACGGGATCGTCGATTTTCAGCAGGACAACTGTATCGGCTGCGGTTATTGCATCTCAGGGTGTCCGTTCGACATTCCGAAGTTCAATGAGAAGACCAAGAAGGTCTACAAATGCACGCTGTGCTCGGATCGAGTTGGCCAGGGATTAGAGCCCGCCTGTATCAAGTCTTGCCCTACTGGTTGCCTGCACTTCGGCACCAAGACTGACATGGTCCAAATTGCCAGTACCCGCGCCAAGCAGCTCCGCGAGCAATCAGGTTTTGCTGACGCTGGTGTTTACGATCCAGGGTCGATCGGAGGCACACACGTTATCTATGTACTTCATGACATCAAGAACCCGGAACGTTACGGATTGCCCGCCAATCCGGTAATACCGCCGAGTTACACCTACTGGAGATGGCTAGCAAAGCCCACCGGTTTGATGCTGGCGGTTGTAGGTGTGGCGGCGGTCTTCTTCCACCGCGTCTTTTATGGACCGAAGATGCCTCAGCCTGAAGACCTTCCCGTGGTGGAGACGAGACCGGAAGACGAGATCGACGCAGGGCGAAAGGAGCGGCCATGAGCAGTTCAGTTGACCGGTTTGACAGTCGCGCTCGGGGAGACTTCGCCCGGATGGGGCAGACGAGAGTGCACCGGGGAGAATTGCTGCGTCACCCGACCTATACCCGGTTTCTTCATTGGTCCGTGGCTATCTTTTTCATTCTCTCGCTGCTAAGTGGCTTCGCAATCTATTCAGCATGGTTGTTTCGTTGGCTTACTCCGGTGTTTGGTGGCGGCGCGCGAACGCGGGCCTTGCATCCCTGGTTCGGCTTGCTATTCGCGATCTTCTTTCTTTTCCAGTTTATCAACTGGTTCGGGCCGATGGCCTGGACTGCCGCCGATAGCAAATTTACCCGGCGGCTGAAAGAGTATGCGACCAACCGGTACGATCTTGAGTCAGAAGACACCGGTTTCTTCAATGGCGGCCAGAAAATCTATTTTTGGACCATAGCAGTCTGTGCTGTCCTCTTTCTGATAACCGGATTGCTCATGTGGTTCGATCATCTCGTGGCGCGGTGGCTTATCGTCGTCAGCTACGTGGTTCACGATCTCGCGGCGCTGGTGATGCTGGCGGGCTTCATCATTCATGTCTACGAAGGCACTGCCCATCAACCGGGTACATTTCGTTCAATGATCAATGGGACAGTTACAGAGAAGTGGGCCTGGACTCATCATCCAGCCTGGTACCGCGCGGTAACTGGTCGCGATCCACGGGACGCTTACGAACAGGAGAAACGTCGCTTAGCCGAGCGCGAGGGTAGGCCCGAGTGACAAGTTGACATCGTGCCTTAGCGGCGAGTGAGTCGCTAGACCAACATAGATCCCCTGCCACTGACGAGCGGCCATCGCAACCGGGACTGTTAGAGAACTCAGCATTTCATTCTCCCCAAGTTTCAACTTAGGGATCAGCGCGCAGTCGAGTCTTTGCCGACACAACCAGGTTCGCCCCATGCCCCCCAGGTTTCAACTTGGGGAGAATGAGAGTTTGAACTTTGACAGAGTCGTGACCGGTTTCGTTCTGATCAGAAACCCTGTCGTTATCGTAGATTTTAGGAGGGGGATATGAGTTCTTATCTGCGTTTCGTACTACTTCTTGTTGTTTCGTTCACACTAAGTTTAGCGGTACTTGCCCAGGGCGACGCTTCTCGCTCATCAAGCAGCGGCCAACCTACCGACGTCCGCACGGGTGGCGCAACCAATGAACCCAACGATCCACTTTTGCGCGTCCTCATAACCAAAGGTGTGCTGACAGTCGATGAAGCTCGGACGATTGGTGCTAGCGGTACAGCCTCCGAGCAACGAGACCGTTTGGCGGCTCTCTTGCGCGACAAAGGCCTGATCTCCAGTGCTGAGTTTGAGGCAGTTCGAAGCGGGCCTTCCCCCGAAGCAAGCGCCGTGTCAGTCCCTGTGAACTCGGCGCCAGTTGTGACGACTAAGGAGACCGCTGACAACGTCAACCCGGCGACGCAAACAGCAGCGCCTGCGAAAATCGCAGCAGCTACACCGGTCAGACTGTTAGGGATTGACAGTCCAAAGCGTGAAGGATTGATACCCGACATTAAGCTCGGTAATGGAGCCCGCGTGAAGGTGTACGGGATATTCAAACTGAGCATGATTCATGATTCATCCTCACCGCAGGGAAATGACTTTCCTTTGCCGCTCCTGGCCAGTGATACCGGCCCCCACAACTCTCCGGAGTTCCATATAAGGTCACGCGGATTGCGCCTGGGCGCAAATTTTGAGTGGCTGGATCCGGCTCCCCGAACTGCAATTACCGGGAAGATTGAGTTTGACTTTGAAGGTGACTTCACTCGTGTGAACAATCGGAACATATCGGCGATTCGTTCCAGTCAACCCTCGATTCGACTGGCCTGGATAAGAATCGATAGAAGATTTAATGACTCGACTACCGGCTTTGTGCTTTTTGGCCAGGATTGGTCGCCCTTCGTTTCGTCCACCATGCCAAACACGGTCGAAAATACAAATTTCGGCGGGCCAGGTTACGGCGCCGCCTACACGCGTCTGCCGCAAACCCGCTTTGGTCTCAATTTCAAAACCCACAGCTCCCTGCAGTTTTCACCCGAACTCGCGATCGTCCTGCCGGCATTTGGCAACCTGCCGGCTGACGTTTCAAATCAATTGGCTTTTGGCGAACGGCAGGGAACGGATTCACAGCAACCCGGAATACAAGGCCGCACGGTGCTCCAATGGCAACTAGACCATGCCGAGAATGTTGCTCCCGCACAGTTCATAATTAGTTTTGAGCATGCCAAGCGAGAGGCGATCGTTACCGCTGCCGCTGTACCAACGGGCTTCAAGACTGCATTTCCCAGCGGCGCCCAGGTCGGCAGTAGCAGCAATGGTATTTCGGCTGAGTTTCAATTACCCACCCGGTTTGTAACTTTAGTCGGCAAGTACTACAACGGTTCGGACCTCCGGTTCTACAACTCCGGCCAATTGCTGTCGAACTTCAACGATACCGCCGGCTTAACGAACACCGCCACCGCCGCCTCTATCGACGGCGGCTCAACTGTTGTTTTTGGTT
>DATFRK010000007.1:0-2970 GCA_035263325.1 Pyrinomonadaceae bacterium
ATGCACTCCGGCACCAGGCATTGCTGGCGTGGGGTGCGATTGACTTTGGTCCAAGTGCTTCTGGTGATGTGATGCATTTCGATCTGCGCACGGTAGGCGCGGGACAAGTTATTGCCCAGCAACTGGGAGGCTATATCCCAAAGTCAGGCCACCATCCAGTTGGCTAGCCGTTGCGGTCGCCGCTGCAGTAGCACGACTGTCAAGGAGGGCAAGTCAGCACGAAAGGGGCAAGAGCATGTACATCGTGGAAGGAAGAGGATTCGGCGAACCGTTGCGGGAGCCATGGCGGGTTCGAGTTGGTTTGCAATCAAAGCCGCCTCAGTTACTTCGTTTTCTAAGCCTCGACAATTTCGGGTTCGACAAGTCTACAGTCACCAGCGCTCAGTTAAAGCAGATAAAAGAAATTCTCGTGCCCACCGTCGACGCCAGCTGGAAGACGATGCAACCAATCAACTTCATTCGCGTGGTTGGTCACACGGACAGCACCGGCTCCGAGAAGTACAACTTCGGCTTGGGTGACAGGCGCGCGGAGGCAGTGGCGGCAGAGTTACTCAAGATCTATCCGCGTTCAGGCCGCGTGAAGATCATCCTGGAAAAGAGTCCGGGCGAAACACAGCCAACCGGCGACAATCGCACCGCAGTGGGCCAGGCACGCAATCGCAGAGTGGAAATTTTTATCGGCATGCAGCCGCCTCCGGAACCCCCGAAGAAGCCAATCTGTCTGACTTGTGTACCACCTCCACCCGACAAGCCGCGCGACATATTCAAGCCGATACCGCCAGCCCGGCCAGGGATGTCATTTAAGCAACGAGTTGAGGAGTTATGCGCGAAAGTGCTGCCCAAGTCGGCTTGTCCCACGGTAGTAGACAAGATATTGGGTGGCGGCTGTCAGTTGCTGGAAATGTTACTCGAACAGGCGGGAGCAACAATGAGTGCGAAACAGAAGGAGGACCTCCGCAAAGAATGCCTCGCCGCGGCCAAGAAACCACGCTGATGTTTAGCGCAAGCGAAAGGTAGGTGAATCATGCGCAGCCTCGACTTTTCTCAACGTCTACTCGTCTCTCGTTTTCAGGGCGCACTGCCCG
This sequence comes from Pyrinomonadaceae bacterium, assembly GCA_035263325.1. GTDB lineage: Bacteria > Acidobacteriota > Blastocatellia > Pyrinomonadales > Pyrinomonadaceae > PSRF01. The sequence continues at coordinate 1,086 of DATFRK010000007.1, forward strand.
TTATTTTAACCGCTCCTCACGGCGGTGATACGCAACCGCCGGGAGTTCCCAAGGAGCGCTCGCAAAAGAATGTGCCTGATGATTGCAGGTTTGAAAAGAACACTGACCGCTTCACGCGGACGGTCACGCGGGGAGTGGCCCAGGCTTTATTTGATGTGTTTGGCGAGGCGCCGTACGTGGTGATGGCAGATTTCGATCGCGCTTTCATCGATGCCAACCGGTCTCCTGAGTGTGCCTTTGATGATCCTGATGCGCGTCAATTTTACGACGAGTATCACAACACGATCCGCAGGTTTGTCGATCAGATCAGGTTTGACAATGGTGGTCTGGGGCTGCTCTTCGACATCCATGGCACAACCAGGATTACAAGCGATCCGGCCGACATCTACCCCGGTACACTGAACGGCGCCGCAGTTACAACTCTTCTGGGCCGTGATCCGCAAGCGCTGTCACGGAAGCGCAGTTTGCTTGGTTCATTGGTAGCAAATGGGTACGTCGTCTCCACCAAGGTGCCGGAAACGCTGAAGGGCGATTTCACACTTGAGACATATGGCAGCGCCAACGCGAATGGAATAGACGCAGTCCAGTTCGAGATTGAGACTGACCTACGCACGATTGACGCGAAGCGCAGATTGTTTATCGAAGATCTCGGCTTCGCAATCAGCACCCTGGTGGCGCGGTATACGGATGACCTTTCGTTTGCAAGCTTTCGCAGTGCGAACTTTCTCCCCAGACTTCAACGTGGTGCCAGTGAGGCATCAGGACCGACTGTTTGTAACTGATTTTTGTTAATGACCATCTGTTCATCTCTCTGTGCCACCTCAGTGCTCTCAGTGTCTAGGTGGTAGTGGGGTTCGTTCTCTTTGCACCACGGAGACACAAAGCACACTGAGGTTGCACAGAGAAAGGCAAGTAAGCATGTACATTCAAGTCTCCGAAGGAAATCGCCTGGCTGAGCCACCGGCGGAGAAGTCATACAGGCCACCGATTAGTGATGGCGGGCGGTTCATTACTGAAGATGAAGCTGACAAGATCCTCACAATTCTGGAGGGACCATCGCGGTACCACGACTATCTCGCACCTGTTCTTAAGGAAGCGAAGTCGAAACTACCGCGGAGATTTCTGCGGATAGTGACCTCCGCCGAGGAAGTGCCCGCCCACCTGCGCAATCGCTTTGTAAAGATCGGCGATAAGGTGGTCGGCGGCACCATTGATCGACCGAATGGGACAATCTACTTGCTGGCACCACCGGGCCGAACCAGTGATACGCGACTGGAGTTTGCCTTACACGAAGCAGTTCATCTCCTCGCGCATCCTGGAATGAACCTAGTCGACGAGGACACTTTCAAAAATAGATACGGCAACAGCTGCATCCATCTAAATGACGTGGGAAGCTTCCAGAGGAAGTACTGCCTTGGTTTTGGGGAGGGCGCGACCCAGGCCATCACCGAACAGATCATGACGGACCAGGGTATCAATTGGACTGAAGGTGACCGACCTTACAAAGAGTTTACCCCGGTGGTCGCAAAACTCATTTCGATCTTCTCGAAAGACCGATTTGCACGGGCCTATTTCTGGGGCGAGATCAAAGAATTCACTGAGGCGATGGAATTTCGCTGGGGAGCTAATTGGTTGAGTGTCGCGCGTTTTGCGGCTTTGGGAGAAACAAAGAGGACACTTAACTATATCGATCAATTGGAACTGGCGTGGATCAAGAGAAGAAGTCCCAAAGGCGACTATCCAACCCGCAGGTCCACAAGTGCGTATGCATAGGTGGTACGACCTCTTTCTGCGACCTCAGCGTCTCCGCGTTCTCTGCTTTAGGAAGTGATCTGGAGCAACGTCCAACGCAGGGAAGGCGGAGCAGCCGCTAAGTCTACACTCA
>DATFRK010000008.1:0-6090 GCA_035263325.1 Pyrinomonadaceae bacterium
GTGTTTTCGACTCGAACAGTTGTCGCGCGTTCGCGTCCTTCGACAACGACCTTGATTTGACCGTTGTCTTGTTTTTGAGACTGGAGAATCTTGCCCAGGGTGCCAACGCCGTAGATCTGTTCCGGCGATGGCTCATCCACAGTGGCGTCGTGCTGAGTAGCTAAAAATATCGTGCGATCGGTGGCCAGCGCCTGCTCCAGGGCACGCACGGAACCAGAGCGACCAATTTTGAAAGCGACTTTAGTAAAGGGGAATATAACGACGTCGCGAATTGGCACCATTGGATACCAGGCAACGTCGGAGGGGGTACGATCAGAATATTCTTCCATGGTTTGTATGGCCTATTTGCAGGCTCTTGCAACAAAGGCGAGCCGCTCGAATGCCGTCTCGCCTCATCTAAAAGATGGCTAATTGTAAAACATTTCCCGCAGGCGCGCTACTTTCCAATTCTGCGGTGTTTGACAGGGGTATCAGGCTGCTGCGCCGTCGATTCCGGTGAGGCCTTCTCCCGGAACAGCCCGCCGGCGTTCAACCATTTCGCTGGTGATCACGAACTCTTTCACCCGTTTTTGCGAGGGCAGGGTATACATCGCGTCCAGGAGCAGTTCTTCCAGAATCATCATCAAACCGCGAGCGCCCACTTTTCGCTCCACCGCCTGGCGCGCCACTGCTTTGAGTGCGTCTTCTGTGAACTTCAACTTGACGTTGTCGAAGTCGAACTTTTTCTGATACTGCTTGACGAGGGCGTTCTTAGGCTCGGTAAGGATCTTAATTAAGGCCCCTTCGTCGAGTTCGTGCAGCACGCCACAAACGGGCAGGCGACCGACGAATTCGGGAATCAAGCCAAAGCGAATCAGGTCTTCCGGTTGCACTTGTGCCAGGGCTTCGGCATGACGGTGCATGCCAGACTTCACTTCGGCGTGGAAGCCTAGCGATTTGTTGCGCAGCCGTCGTTCAATGACTTTTTCCAGGCCAACAAAGGCGCCGCCACAAATGAAGAGGATGTTGGTGGTGTCGACCGGGAAAAACTCCTGGTGTGGATGTTTGCGGCCACCCTGGGGTGGAACATTGGCGACAGTTCCTTCGAGAATCTTCAGCAGTGCTTGCTGGACGCCTTCGCCGGACACGTCGCGAGTGATTGACGGGTTCTCATCTTTACGACAGATCTTGTCAACTTCGTCAATATAGATAATGCCTTGTTGGGCCCTTTCCACGTCGCCGTTGGCGGCCTGGAGGAGCTTCAGAATGATGTTCTCGACGTCTTCGCCGACATAGCCTGCTTCGGTTAAGGTCGTGGCGTCGACAATGGTGAAGGGAACGCTGAGCATCCGGGCGAGAGTCTGAGCTAACAGTGTCTTCCCGGTGCCGGTGGGACCGATCAAAAGAATATTGGCTTTCTGAATCTCGACATCGGTGCGGCGACGACCCAGTTCAATCCTTTTATAGTGCTGATACACGGCAACGGCCAGGCGCTTCTTGGTATCCTCCTGGCCGATCACATATTCATCAAGGAAATTTTTAATCTCACCCGGCTTGGGTAGCGGTGGGCGGGTGGCAACTGACTCGGCCTGTTGATCGTCGGTAATGATCTCATTGCAGATGTCGATACACTCGTTGCAGATGTAGACCGTTGGTCCGGCAATGAGTTTCTTAACTTCATTCTGCGATTTACCGCAGAAGGAACAACGCAACGTGTCGTCGGTTCGTCTCACCATAATTTACACGGGAGCTCCTTGGAGATTCAGGCTTCATTGGGAACCGCTGCGGGTCCACCAGATAATTTCGCGCCGGCTACCAACTCATAGTAGTGACGAACGCACTCATCGCAGATAAACGCGCTCTTGCCGATCATCTTGCTGGGTACGCCGGGCATTCGTTGTGGTGTCCCTGCCATGATGTGACCGCTGGATCTCCCACAGAACGAACAGCGAAAACCTCTTGCTTTCATCTTCGCTATCATTACCCAACCTTCCATCGCGACCAGACTACTCGCGGTGCGCGATGACCTCGTCTATTAAACCATACTCTTTGGCCTGCATGGCAGACATTATTTTGTCGCGCTCCACATCCTGTTCAACCCGGTCGTACGACTGTCCGGTGTGTTTCGCGATGATTTGCGAAGTGAGTTCGCGCATGCGGAGAATCTCCTCCGCTTGAATACGAATATCCGTTGCCTGACCCTGCGAGCCACCGCTCGGCTGGTGGATCAGGATGCGCGAATTGGGCAGCGCAAAACGTTTACCCTTGGCGCCAGCCGCGAGCAGTAGTGCTCCCATTGAGGCGCACTGGCCAACGCAGATGGTCGTTACATCCGGCCGAATGAACTGCATCGTGTCGTAGATCGCCATGCCTGCAGTAATCGAACCACCCGGAGAATTGATATACAGGTTGATGTCCTTCTCCGGATCCTCGGCTTCAAGAAAAAGTAACTGGGCCACGATCAGATTCGCAATCTGATCGTCGATCGGGGTGCCAAGGAAAATGATGTTGTCTTTCAGTAGTCGGGAGTAAATATCGAAGGCGCGTTCGCCTCGCGAAGTTTGTTCGACTACCATCGGGACTAAAGCCATAAATAATCTAACCTCTTCTGGGATTAAAGGACTCGGGCGGGAGGAGAACTCAAAAGTCTCATGCGATGTTTATAGAAACTGGCAATTCAAAAAACGCAACGCTGGGTGGAATTCCTGGATTCGAGTTCACTCGTCGTTCTGCTCTCCTCCCTCATCCTTAGCTTCGCTCCACGGGGCTTCAGTTACCTGAGCGTTTTCTACTAAAAGATCCAGCGCCTTACGATTGCGCAATCTGTGCGCGATGCTACGTTCGCCCCCATCCTTTGTCAAGGCAGCACGCACTTGCTCTTTCGGTTGTCGCGACGCGATTGTGATGGCCTCGATCTCTGCTTCCACTTCTTCGTTCGTGACATCAATTTTTTCTTCTTCGGCTATTTGTTCGAGCAGCATGGTAGCGCGGACGTCGTCAGTCGCCTGCACCTTCATTTCGTCGCGCGCGCCTTCCCAGTTCAGCCCTGCTTCGCGCGGATCGATACCCCGTCCGATCATCTCGCGCACCACACTCTCAAGCCGGCGACTGGCCTGTTGTTCAACTAAACTATCAGGCACTTCAAACTGGTGTGCTTCAAGCAGCTTGCCCATGACTTCGGTACGCAGATGATGATCTGCCTCGGCTACGGCGCGCTTCTCAAGGTCCTCACGAATCGTTGAGCGCAGTTTGTCAACTGAATCAAATTCTTCGCCGAGGCTCTTCGCCCATTCATCGTCGACTTCCGGCAGTTCCTTGCGACGCACTGCCGATACTTGAGCTTCGTACTCGACCTTTTGCCCGGCCAACTCTTTAGGATTGTAATCTTCGGGATAAGTGACCTCGAACTGTTTCACTTCGTCGGCCTTCGTGCCCAGCAGGTTGTCAGTAAACTCGGCTTGCACGCCTGGGCCACCGAGGACGATTTCCACGTCCTCAGCCTTGATGTCTTCTTCGTCGGCCTTGTTGGGAAACGTTCCGTGCAGACTTACGGTGACGGTATCACCCAATTCCGAACCGCGGTCTTCGACTGGTTGCAGCGACGCTGAGGCTTCGCGCAGTCCTTCGATGGTGCGGTCGACATCCGCATCAGTAATCGGACGGAGTCGTCGCGTCGCTTCGAGTCCTTTGTACTTGTCGAGTTTCACTTCGGGGAAGACTTCGACGCCTACTTTCAAGCTGATTGGTTCTGTCCCTAGTTGGTTCAACGCTTCGGAGTTATCAAGGTGGACGTCAGGCTCGCCAATGGCAGCGAGTGAATGTTCCATGATGGCGTTGTTGACCGCTTCGGGAAGGAGTTCGCGCAACACTTCGGAGCGAATCTCGCTCTTGAAGCGGGTGCGCACTACTGAGGTTGGGGCATGCCCGGGACGGAATCCGGGGACTCTGACGGCCTTGGCGTACTTCTCACTGATCCGATCGTAGGCCGTGCGAATCTGGTCGGGCGCAATTTCTATCTTGATCTCTTTCTTAGTAGGAGAGACGTCTATTAGTTCAGTCTTCATCTATTTTACTGACCTTGGTCCTTGTCTTGTACTTTGTACTTGGTGCTTTGTTCTTTGTTCGCTCTGAATCTTATTGCAAAGAACAAAGTACAAAGCACAAAGCTTGTGGTGCGAAAGGGGGGACTCGAACCCCCACACCTTGCGGTACCAGATCCTAAGTCTGGCGCGTCTGCCAATTCCGCCACTTTCGCATCTTATGGATGTGGTCACCGCGCTTAGTGACCGCCGGCAAGAATAGCATGCGTGGTTGGGGTTAGTCACAAAGGGGCCGGATGCGGCTCTCACACGACCTAGACCGAACGGTAGCGGACGATTTGCCGTAGCGGTGTTCACAACTCTGACTTTGGTGTTTTGTCCTTTGTACTTGGTCTTGGTTTTTGTTCCTTCGGCATAGAATTCTACATGTTGCGTCGTTATCGTCCCGGAGGGACGAAATGTTTATAGCCCCAGTCGATCGAATCGCGGCGCGCTCCGGAGGAGTTCAATGTTTGGTTGCTACTCAACATCCGGCTCGTCTGGAGCCGAACCAGTCTTATAACAACGGCTGCTATAAACATCTCGTCCCTCCGGGACAAGGACCAAGCACCAAGAACAAAGTACAAAGAACAAACACCAAGGTTATGAACACGCTATGAAATGCATTTTTATCGCCCAGGAAAGAACTGGTGCTTGAACTCTTCATGTTTGGTGCGCGTGAGCTCGAGCAGTTGGGTGAATTCAGGTTCGTTGTGCAGTGATTCGAGCAAGGGATCGGACGCGAAGTACTGGTAACAAACGAAACCACCGTCAATGCTGCGCCGCAGCATGCGAAGCGCGGAAGCTTTGTCGCCAAGGATGGCGTAAGCCTGCGCTACCTTATAAACACCTTCTGCATCACGCACGTTACGCTGTTGGATCTTTCCTTCCAGATCACGCACGAGAGCCAAACCCTGGTCCTTGTGCCCCGCAATACTCTTACTCAACGCTGCCCCGACTTGGCTGTAGAGCGACGGAGCTAGTTGATAGGCGTGATCGAAATCTGCCGCGGCGGTACTCCAATTCTTCAGGTAGTAATTACCGAAGCCCCGGTAGAAAACTATGTAGGCAATTGTGTCAGTCGTCGGCAGTGATTGCAGGAATTTGGCATACTCACCTTTGTAGAGGTAGGCGTTGATCGCCGAGCTGTAAATCTTCACCTTGGGGTCCAGGCGTCGCGCGGCCTCGCATTCCGCGATGGATTCCTCGAGCATGCCGCCAAAACGGTAGGCATAGCCCAATTCCCAGTGCGCTTCGGCCAGGTTCGGGTGAGCTTCGAGTGTTTCTTTTAGAAGAGGGACCGCCTGATTGACCCGTCCGGTATCGGTATAAGTATTGGCCATGTAGATGCGCGGCTCAACTTCCTGCGGGTTCAATTGCAGCGCTTTCTCGTAAGCCTTGAATGCCTTGTCGTAAGCGTCACTGCCTTCGAGGGCGAAGGACGCCTGAGCGTTGTACGTTCTACCGAGATGGGCCCAGGCCAGCGCATAGTTTGGATCGAGGTTGACCGTCTTCTCCAACATATTGATCGCGGTTGCGAAATCGTTGCGTGAGTAGAGATCGACACCGCGCAGGAAGTACTCGTAGGCCAGTGGATTGGCCGGCGTGTCCAAGGCGAGGTTTTGTTTCTCGGCCGGCGATAGATTCAACTGCAGTCCCTGGATCACGTGGGCCGTTACCTCATCTTGCACTGTGATGAGCTTGTCGTACTTGAGGTCCATGGTGTCGCCCCACAATATCTCGTTGCGGGCTACGTCAAGTAGCTGCGCCGTGAGGCGTAGGTTGTCACCTTCCTTGACGAAGTTTCCCGTGAGCAGTAGGCCAACGTCCAATTCCTTCGCGACCTGCTGGGGATCGATCGTCTGATTGCGATACTTCTCTACCTGGGCTGACGACCGTACGGTCAACTTCTTCACGTAATTCAGTTTGGTGATCACAACATCGGCAAGAGAGAAGCCGAGAAAGTCTGTTTCCGGATCTTGTTTCATATTTCGAAACGGAAGCACAGCTAAGCGAAGAGCCTCTGACCGCG
>DATFRK010000009.1:0-16248 GCA_035263325.1 Pyrinomonadaceae bacterium
CTACTCGCAACTCAAAGCCCTATTTGACAATCTCCATCAGTCAGATAACCACACTATTACGTTGAAGCAGGCCACCACCGCATCTGCTTCACCGCAATAGCAACAAACGACTGAGAGAAATCCATATGCGATTCCGATCAAGCCTGACTTGCCTGGCAGTTATCCTTTTTGCCTTTACCGCTAAGGCAAACCCCGGCGACGAAGCTCCGGCCTGGCTGCAACAGGCGGCGGCCCTCAGTGTGCCGACTTACGACCGCGAGGTGACGGCAGTAGTGTTAAGGGATGAGTCGAATGTCGTAGTTGAGAGCGACGGCAAAGTATCGACCGTCAGCAGGTTTGCCGTGCGTATCTTGACTAGAGATGGGCGTCATTATGCGAAGGCTCGCGAGACCTACCTGACAAACGCCGGCAAGGTAAAAGAGTTGCATGCGTGGCTGATTCGCGCTAATGGATTTGTCAAAAAGTTTGGCAGCGATCAGACTTTGGATGAAATAGCAGACCCTAACGACATCTACAACGAGTATCGCATCAAGAGTATTAACGCTGCAGACGAGGCTGACGCAGGAGTTGTCTTTGGTTATGAGTCGACGTCGGAGGAGCGTCCACTTTTTGGCCAGGATTGCTGGTACTTTCAAGATCTTTCGCCCTCACTCATGTCACGCTTCACGCTTACTTTGCCTGCCGGGTGGAGCGCCACCAGCGTCACCTTTAATCACGCGAAAGTAGATCCGGCTGTTAGTGGCACGACCTATACCTGGGAATTGCAGAACCTTTCCCCTATCAAGAGCGAGCCCTTAAGTCCTTCAATAATTAGCCTGGTACCCTATGTCGCAGTTACCTACTATCCGAATGAGGGCGGCATTGCCAAAACCGGCACCGCGTTCGAGACCTGGGGGCAAGTGTCACGCTGGGCCAGTCAGCTGCAAGATCCGCAGGCGGTACCCGACGAAGCGGTTAAAGCAAAAGCGCGTGAACTAACAGCCAATGCCAAGACCGAACTGGATCGAATTCGCGCGATCGGTCGTTTCGTCCAGGGACTGCAGTACATCTCGGTTGATATCGGCGTGGGCAAAGGCAATGGTTACCGCCCGCATGCGGCGTCGATGGTGTTGAGTAAGGCGTACGGCGATTGTAAGGACAAAGCGAACTTGATGCGGGCCATGCTCAAGGTTGTAGATATCACTGCGTTTCCCGTGGTTATCTATGCTGGCGATCCTACGTACGTTCACGCTGAGTGGGTGTCGCCACGCCAGTTCAATCACTGCATTGTAGCTATAAAAATTAGCGACGAGACAAAAGTCGGTGCCGTGTTGCAACATCCAACGCTCGGGCGGCTCTTGATTTTCGACGCGACCGACGACACTACCTCAGTCGGCGATTTACCGAGTGAAGAACAGGGAAGCCTGGCGCTGATCGTTGCGGGCGATGCGGGGTCGCTCGAGCGGATGCCAACTTTACCTCCTGAATCGAGCCGGCTGGATCGGGAAGCTGAAGTTACGTTGGCCGCCACCGGGGCGATCACCGCTACCGTTAAAGAACGCTCAATAGGTCAGGCCGCCGTTTTGGAGCGACGCGGTTATCGTGGTCTATCCAGCGGCGACTACCGGAAGATGATCGAGGACTGGGTCACCCGGGGTGCGACAGCAGCTAAAGTAGCAAAGGTGGATGCAGTGGACGAAAGTACCGAGGGAAAGTTTGCCCTCGACGTCGAGTTTGCGGTGGACTCGTATGGACAATTGATGCAGAACCGATTGTTGGTTTTCAAACCGGCGATCGTGTCGAGACGCGAGTCGCTCAGCCTGACTGAACCGACGCGACAACATCCCATTGTGCTGAACCCGCGATCCTTCACTGAAACAGTTAGAGTTAAACTGCCGGCCGGCTTCGATGTAGATGAGCTGCCTGATCCAGTGAAACTGGAAGCGCCGTTTGGTAGTTATCAAACTAACTACGAAGTCAAGAATGGCGAACTGGTCTTCACCAGATCATTGGCCCAAAAGGCGGGCACTATTCCTGCCGACCAGTATGCCAAAGTGCGGGCCTTCTTCGAGCGCATGCGCGCGGCCGAACAAGCACCGGTAGTGCTGGCAAGGAAGTAGGCCAATACTTAATTCCCAACTTGCGTAATTCCTGTAATTTGCGTGGTTCGTCCTTGCCTTGAATTTTAGGCTGGCGCTCAGCCGCCAATCAGCCTGGCAATCGCAAAGGCTGCGCCCGCCGCCACACTACCAATCAGCGCTGTCTGCAACGCACTCCGGACTGGTTTGGTGCCGGTGAAGCGACCCTTAATGAAACCAAAGATCAGCAGCGCCACGAGGGTGAAAACCACTGAAAAAATCAGCGCGACCGAGGCTGAGTGCGCGAAGATGTACGGGGTCAAAGGAACAAAGCCACCGGCGATGTACGCGCCGGCGATAGTGAAAGCGCTTACAAAGGCGCGCTTGGGGTCTGGTTTCTCCAAGCCCAGTTCGAAACGCATCATAAAGTCGATCCAATTCTGAGGCTGTCGCCGCAGCGCCTGCACGATGGGCCATGTTTCATCCTCCGTCAGTCCGTACGCCTGAAACACTTCGGCTACTTCGCGCATCTCTTCGTGCGGAATTTCGGCCACTTCCCGTTTCTCCCGCTCACGCTCCTTGAGATAATGTTCCGCATCGCTCTTCGCGGCGAGGTAGCCACCCAGGCCCATGGCAATCGAGCCAGCCGCAATTTCCGCCAGACCGGCTGTCACAATGATCCCGGTTGAATCGATGGCCCCGGTGAGTCCGGCAGCGAGCGCAAACGGGACCGTCAGGCCGTCAGACATGCCGATGACGATGTCGCGCACAATTTCACTGGAGGTGAAGTGCTTTTCAATATGGGGAGTCTGCGGCACAGTTCATTTTCCCTTCGCGTGGACCGAAGCTGGCAAAGATTCACCTATTCACCTATCGATAAAGATGTCAGTATACCCTCAAAACCCCAGCACTCTCTGCTGGTTTTGACCCGATACAGGTAAGACATTGTGGCCATAGAAATCTTGCTGCGAATTGGCTGAGGAGACGATGACCTTGTCAAACAAATTGGTTAGTCTTCTGTGCCGAATAACAGATCTGAATCTATCCGGTAAGGGTACCGCTGCATCAGATCTGTTCTCCCAGTCGTTCCGCAAAAGATTTGGCACCTGTCCCGTGTGTACGGGAGAGTTCGCTGGCCACTCTTATGCTGCGCTCGCAATGGCCCTGGTGGGAGAAGGAAGCGCAACTGATCTGATAAGTAAGATAAGGAACCATCAATGGGCGGCGGCGTTTGCCATTCAAGAGTTTGAAGGCTCGCGCGACGTGATTATTGCTTACTGTTTAAGGTGTCCCAGCAAGCGAGTGGCGATGGTCCTGGTGGAGGATCCGTTCGAGCTCTATTTCAACCCGATGGTCGTTGATTTTGAGGTGCTAGATCACGAGAGCAGTGAACAAGTCACATTACTGCTTGACGGTAGTAAGTGGTACCCGGTTCTCTAGTAACCCACGAACTTAGGATTCCAGCGGAATTGATAGTCGGGCTCCTCCCGATACTCCAGTACCCCAGCGGCCACAAGTTCCATTAGCATCTGGTGCAGAGCATTGCCCACAGGGTTGTTGGTCCAAAAGACATGCTTTACCTTGGCCGGAAAATCGACCTCTTTCATTAGACCGATGCTCCGGGCCAGGAAGAAGGCAGCAACGTCGGAATCAGTCCAGTCGCTGGCGCTATCCTTGAAGCTGCTGGGCGGCTCTTGAGCGACGCTCAGCTTACCTGTCTCGTGTTTGCTCATGGGGGTTACTTTGGTTTGTGTGTTGTCCAAAAACTAACTTCGTGTTTGGTTCGTGGCATTTCGTGGATCAGGTTCTTTTGGCAACTGAAGCGATGATCCACAAAATAACACTAAATGCTTCGCTGCTTAGCCGCTCAAAATTTTCCTAACAACATCAGCACTCCGATCAAAATAAACGCCACTGCGGCGGTGCGCTTCACCCATTGGAGGGGAACGTAGTCGCCAATCACGTTACCCAACAGCACCCCGAGCGCGGAGACGGCTGCGAGGGCCAGGGCCGCCCCAATGAAGACCGACAACGGTTTCTTTGTTTGCGCCGCCATCGTCATCGCTGCGAGCTGAGTCTTGTCGCCCATCTCGGCAAGAAAAATCACGCCAAAGGTTGTGAGTAGCACGCGAAAGTCCATTCGTTCTCCTCCCGTATTCCTGCACCAGGGTACCGGCTTGGCTACAAACTCAATTTGAGCAGCAACTACAGCCCCAGGATCAGACCGGCGACAAACCGCGTCACGCCAGCTCCCAGGATCACCCAGAAAGGATTGAGCCGGAAGCGTAACAACACTATCGCTGCCACCACCGCGAGCGATAGTCCCAGCCAGGTATGAATGCCGGCGTGACCAATGCTCCACGCGGCGGCTCCCAAAAGTCCGACTACTGCCGGAGTTACGCCGCGCAGGAATGATTGCACCTGGCGATTGGCGCGAAAGCGGCGCAAGGAAGACCCGGCCGCGATGGTCATGATGAACGCCGGTAGAAAAACAGTGATGGTAGCCACCAGCGCTCCCAGAGTGCCGGCCACGCGATAACCGATGAAGGTGGCCGTGATCAAAACTGGACCAGGTGTAATCTGGCCCAGCGCCGTAGCATCGGCAAACTCCTGCCGCGTGAGCCAGTGGTTCGTGCGTACCACTTCCGCTTCAATCTGGGGAATCATCACGAAGCCACCGCCAAAAGTGACTGTGCCCATGCGCAGAAACACGGCGGAAAGAGCCAACAGTAGACCGAGCTTGGCCATTATCGGCATGGCCACCAGCAGCAGGGAAGAAGATCGCAACCGAACGCTTGGTCCAACTGTGTCGTCTTCGGTTTCCTCTTCTTCGAGATCGCCCAGGCGACGCACGCGTTCCTCCGCCAGGGCCCGCGTTAAGTAACCGCCCACAAAATTCTTCTCTTCAATTTCCGCCAGGCGGGCACGCCGTCGGGCGGCGAGCCGGCGAATGCGCCGCCATCTCTGCCAGCGCTTCTCGGCAAAGGAATCGATATAAATGCCAATCAAGCCGGCAGTCAGCACCACTTCAATGATTGTGGCCCCAAAAAAGATCACCGCCACTGCAGACAGTACTGTGACATACCATTGCCAGGGCTTGGTCAATGTGTTCCGGCCTATGCGCCAGGCAGTGACGACAATCACCGCTACCACCGCGGCGTTCAAACCATGAAACAGTCGATCAGTGTCGGGAAAATTTCGCAAATGACGATAGAGAATGGCCAGCACGATCATCATCAGCATCGAGGGCAGAATGAAGCCGGCCATCGCCACCGCGGCGCCACGCCAACCACGCAAGCGGAAGCCTACATAAGTAGCAGCATTGCCGGCGTTTGTTCCGGGCAAACTTTGGGCGAGGGCAAAGCATTCAGCAAATTCGTGATCGGTAAACCAGCGTCGTTGTTTCACGACCAGGGTACGGATCTGGGCCATCACTGCCAGTCCGCCGCCAAAGCCAACCACCCCGATCTTGAGAAATGAAAGAAAAATTCCGCCGAGGGTAGGAAGTTGTGAGATTCGTTTGAGTCGCCGTTGACCAGACCGTACTCGCGTGCCAACCCGACGTCCCCGTTGCTTCGCTTGTTCGAACATCTTTGCAGTGCGGTGACTCTCCACCGCTTTGTGATCTACCTCTTCACGCGTGCGCTACTCGTCCACTCGCAGTTACCACTGCGGCAATCCTCCTGGGGTTCAACGTCAACAGCAAGGTCTGCTGACCCCGTTGGATCTTCAGTTTTTGCGTCACCGGTTGCTCCAGCAGATCATTCAAGTGAGAAAGTGTCAGGGCAGAAGCGGGCCGCCCGTTCACAGCTACGACAATATCATCTCTCTGTAGTCCGGCTTCGCTGGCGGCTGAGTTCTCGACTACCTCACGCACGCGAAACGTCCGATAGTCGTTGCCTTCAGCAATGATGCTCGCGCCTGTGAGAGCATAATCCAAAGGCTCGGCAAAGGTGGAGTTCGGCTCAAAGATGATCTGATTTCGACTGTAATCGAGAAAAAGTCGAAACTTGCTGGCGATGCGGCCGCCGATATTGCCGGCCAGGGACGAACTGGCAAAGGCTCCTGCCTTGTCCTCGGAGAACAGCGTGATCGGCTCAGTCACCTGGTAACTACCAATCTTTAACTCGAGCACACGTCCTAAACGGCCGCGAGTTTCCCCGCCGGTACCAGCACCGGCGGGGGCCGGCACCGTTCTCGCATTTGGTCCCAGCATTTGGTGTTGGACCACGAAAGGACTGTAAAGTGCCAGGGCAATGCCGGCACCCAGGTCAAGGACAAATCGACCTCTTATCGGTTCACCTCCTGCCGGTGTCACCGACGCATTCAAAATAGGGTGACCGTTAACCAGCTGGATAGGAATGCTCTGTCCCGGTCCGGTGTAGACAAACTTCGCCTTGTTGTGAAGTTTGAGCAGGTGAGCCTGGTAGTCGATCTCGACTACGAATTGTTTGATGAACTCACTGCCAATAATGCCATCGAAGTCCTGGCCCAGTCTGGCAGACAAGCTGCTAAGCGGCAGAGCCATGTTGACCGGTTGGGAAAAACCGGGCAAATCCGGAATAGTGAACGACGCGTCCTTAACATAAGCACCGGCAACGCGCTCAGCGCCCGCACCTCCGACGCTAAGCGAGCCACTCAGGTTCAAGCCCAATTCACGCGCGCGCTCGAGATTGATGATGGCATACTGATCGCCGGTGTCGAAAATGAACGACAGCGGCCGCGAGTTGTTGACCCTGACTTTCAAGGCGATGTGGCGGGTGACAAGATCGAAAGGAATAGTCGCGCCGGCAAAGTCAGGGGCCGGAGTTTGGGCCAGTAAAGCTGACTGAGCGGGCGCGACAAGCTGCGGTTGAAGGGGGGCAACAAAGATTGCGCCGAGCAGGGCGACAATGAACAACGTTCTCTTGAACAACCTGTATCCTCCGCCTGAATTTATGAGTACTTAGCGACGATCTTCTTCACCGTAGTTGAGTTTCGCACGGTGATCTTCATCCCAACACTCTTTTCAAGTGCTGGTCCTGAATAGTCCGCATCTTCCATTAGTCTCCGCCGTAACCAGTACACTTCGCGATCATTGCCGTGGAAGTCATGAGCTTTCGTCCGTAGTTCCAACAGGCGTCGTTTACCTTCTGCGCTCAGGGCCTGGGCGCCGAAAGCCACAAAGAGATCGTTGCCCTCGGCTTCCAATTCAGATTTAGCAAAAGGCTCGTAGCCGGCAATGGTTCCCAGTTCGGCAATAGTTCTGAGAAAGGTCGCGACTTTGTAGCCCAGGGCCTTTTCCAGGTGCGTCTCTATCTTGCGTTCCAGGACCGAAGTGTTTTTCGCCTTGGAGTCAAAGATCACGTTGCCGCTGGCGATAAATGTTTCCACGTGATTGAAGCCCAGGGCTTCGAATAACTGGCGCAGCTGGTCCATCTTCACGGTGTGACCACCAACGTTGATGGCGCGGAGAAAGGCTACGTATTTGGGCATAGGATTTTGGGTTTTGTCCTTTGTACTTGGTGCTTTGTTCTTTGTTCGTTAGGGCCTGGTTCTTGAGGAGTTGATGGATTCACCCAAGCAAACACAGCCACCAAAGCACGAAGAACAAAGAACAAAGCTCTACTGCTTGTCGAGCGTCGTGTGAATCTTTTCCGGGGCAATCAACTTCCACGCTTCGCGCAGATGGGCCGCCAACTCCTTTTCACCAACTCGGGGCAGCTCAATGCCAACCCAACCCTTCACGCCGACGTACGGAGGGCGATAGAACTTCTTGGGCGACGCTTCAATCAACGCCTCCTGAACCCCAATGGCCGCTGGTATCCACACGGCGATGTGTCCGTCGTTGTGGTGATTGTTGGAGACCATGGCAAACACTTTCTTGCGCACAAAGAAGGTTGCCTCACCATGCGAGAGCTTCTCCAGGGCTTCGGGAAGTGACAAACAGATGCGTCTTACTCGTTCTACATGTTTGTCACCAGGCGCTGTGCGCGCTGCTTTAACTTTTGCTTCCTCTTTCATATCGGAACTCCTTGGAGTGCGGTGACTCGTCACAGCACTCCAGAGTCGCTTACAAATAGTTTCAACTCTTCGCCAGCTGCTGACAGTTTAATCGTTCGTTCCTGCCGAAATCCGATCTTGGCCAACAACCGGCCAGATGCCTCGTTGTCTAAGGATGTGATCGCCAGAATCCGATTAAGTTGAAGGGTATCGCGAGCGTATTTCATCACCGCCGCTGCTGCTTCAACTGCATATCCGCGAGACCAATATTCAGGCACGAAAGCAAACCCAATGTCGGGATCCGGCAACCCGTCGCGTTTGATCAGGCCGCACATTCCGATAGCTCTTTCTTGCTCTGGCAATTCCACCAGGTAAAGGCCAAAGCCATTTCGCTCGTAGCTGGAGACGGGACCAGTAGCGATGTATTGACGCGCGTCGTCCAGGTTACGCACTCCCTTGTCGCCAATGAAGCGGAGGAACGAAGGTTCATTAAGTAGTTTGAGTACAAACTCGGCATCGTTGCTGGAGAAGTGGCGCAAGGTCAGGCGCGGAGTTTGGAGGACCGTCGCTGGCCTTTGGCCTTCGGCTTTTGGTTTTTGCTCCGCCGGAGTCACCTTAGAAATTATCTCCAATCACTTTTGAGACAGCCAAAAGCCAGGACCCAAGACCATCCTTTACTCGACTACAAAATTCCTCGTCTCCGTAACGCGCATCGCTTCTTCCAACTCTTTCTGCTTTACACCTTCGCGACCATCGTAGCTAACAAACTGTGGCAGCAACGCGGAAATGATAACAGTACCCAGCACGCAAACGATCCCGCCAGACACAATCGAAGTCCGCACACTAAACAGCGTGGCAACGATTCCTGCTTCAGCATCACCGAGCTTGGGTCCGGAGGTGTAACTAATCAACTCCAGGCCCGCCAGCCGTCCGCGCAGATAATGCGGAATTGTTTGATTCCAGATAGTCATGCGGAAGATGCCGCTGATCATATCGAAGCCACCGGCCAAGGCCAGGAAGACCAAGGCTAAAAAGACATTGTGCGCCAGCCCGAAGAAAATTATCGAGACGCCCCAGAGTCCCGCTGCGATACTCACCAGCAAGCCATGGCGATGAACTTTCATGGTCCACCCGGAAGTTAGATTGGCTAGCAACGCCCCGACTGACGGGGCCGCGTAGAAGAAGCCCACGGTTCCCGGGCCGAAGTTGGCCGCCATCGCCGGGAAGAGCGCAGTAGGCATACCGAAAAACATGGCGTTCATGTCTATCAGATAAGTGCCGAGGATCTCTTTGCGTCGCCAGGCGTACTCGAGTCCTTCCCAGACTGATTTGAGAGTGGGTCGCTCTTCCAGTTGCGCCGCCGCCGGGGACGCTTGGATCAAGAACACCGCGGCCAACGAGGCCACGAAAGTTACCAGGTCGATCGAGTAGGCAATGCTGGCGCCAAAGCGGGCGAGAATCAGACCGGCCAACGATGGACCAAGGATGGTCGTGATATTCCAGCGCAGGGAGTTTAGTGCCGCAATCGCCGGCATTAGTTCCGGCGGGATAATTTTTTGCATTAGCGCTTCGAAAGACGGGCGTTGCAGCGCGGTGAAACCGGCATGGAGTGCAGCGCAAACGAAAAGCGGCCAGACGTGTGGTCGGGGCAGCAGTGCGTTGACGACCAGAAACGACGTGGTCAAGGTCTGCCCAATTTCAGTCAAGCGTAGCAGTTTCCGCTTGTCGATGAAGTCGGCATAAGCGCCACCTACAAATGCCAACAGTAAAATCATCAAAAACTCGGGCACGCTTACCAGGCCTACCAGCAGTGTCGAACCAGTGAGTTGATAGACCTGGACTGGTATCACGACCAAACTGATAGCCGTTCCGAAAGTTGAAATCAGTTGACCAAAGAAGAGCAGACGATAATCGCGTGAGACTCGCAGTGGGGAGATATCGATAAGCATTTTGGCAATGAGACGCTGTGTCAGCCTGATAGGCTACCGATGAAAGCGAAACTTGGAAAGCGGCGTCGACTCTTCTCGTCTCCCAGGCACGTTTGCTCCGCGCAACCCAAAGCGTCTCCGTGGCCGGCGGTGGCGACGAAGCGAAAGATGAACTCTACCGCGGAGAGGCGGAGACGCGGAGTTGCGCAGAGAGTCTTAAGAGACACTGAGACGCTGAGGTCTAGCAGAGATGTAAGAATTTCTGCGTGAGTCCTGTTATCTGGGATTGCCGAGCAAGGCGAAGCTGGCCCAGTAGTAAGGATGGTGATATTCGGGCGAGCGGCGGAGTGTGAGCGCGCTTTGTTGCAGGAGACTAGCCTTCGCCGCAGGTATTCTTGCTCGGAGTTTGCGGTGAAAGCCGGCCATCAGCTCAGTCACGCTGGATCCATCAGGCTCCCACCGGGTAACCACAGTCGAGGGCGACCCGGCGACGAACCAGGACCATGTCAGTCCGATCATTGCTTCACCAGTCCCAATACGATCGTTACTGAGGGAAGCGGCCGAGTGGACCACCACCCTGGCAGGAGTTTGCAGATTTACGATCTCTTTCGTCTGCAATAGACCATTGCCCTGGCTATTATCTGCCGCGCTCAGCGTGATGAATGAGTACATGGGATTGACGTCATCGAGTACGGTCGGGACGGCAAAGTGCAAAGTACCAGCCTGCGAAGTCTCGCTTTGCACTCGTTCCTTCGTAGCGTTGACTCCCAGGTAGACGCGCGCTTGAGCCTCACCATAAATACTTTGCAACCGCTCCAATTCTCCTGAGCGCGCAGACACCGGGGTCACTTTTGCAGTCGGGTAAGAGACTGCGAGTCGCTGTTGCTGTTCTATTGAAAAGGCGGGATCAGCGAAGGCCACTAATCCCCAGTTCCTGCTGCGATTCAGTACCGGATGAGGCTTCATCATCTCGCGCAAAGCGGACAGCGACGGCGCATACGAGATTGTTGCCTGGTCGATGACAAAACGATCAGCGGCAGGTTGCAAGGCTTCGAAAGGTAAACGCCACAAGACACTATCGGGGACGACGATCAGTTTGCTCCTTCCAGTAAGCTGGCCGGCCGCCGGTCCCAGCAGGAGCTCATAGAGATCACGCGCCGGCTCGGTAAAGCTTTCATCACGTTGGGCCAGAGACTTCGTGAAGCTCGTGACCTTGTTAGCCAGATCAGCCAGGCCAATCGTTAACGGGTAAACCTTCAGATTCGGGACGCTGACTTTCTTCGCTTCGCTAAAGCTGACCACGAATAGATAGACCTTGTTTTCCGTGATGGCATATTCGATGAAGGCAGACTGCTTGTCGTTCTGAACTTTCTGCACATCCTCGAGTTTGGCCGGAACAGGTTCACCCCTGTCTACTTTCAGTCCGGGATGAAGCGAGAAAAGAGTTTTTCGGAAGTCTGCATATGCCGCGAGCGTCTGAAGACGTCGTTCATTCAGGGCTGCGCGCCGAGCTGCTGTGGAAGTGCGTGATTGGCTCTCGCGATCTAGTTGAAGATCGAGCGAGACGATTTCGCTCACCAACTTTCGCTCCTGGTTGCGCTCCTCAGGCGACAGACCGCGAGCGCTGAGGGCGCCACCTCTCCGCAGGAGTTCCGCCAGTGCCTGAACCTTGGCGCGTTCAGCATAGGCAAAAGCGTCAGCTGGTTTGTTTTGATTAACAAACAGGTCGACCAGCGCGAGGTACGGCAATACGCCATTGCGGTCGCTGGCGAACTCACCTGAGGCGGGCCGGCCCCGCAAGCTTTCGACGATCGCGATCGCTTCGGTGAATGACTGAATAGCCTGGGGCAGCCGATCAAGTTTACGCTGCGCCTTACCTTCCAGCAGTCGCGCGTACCATTGCGTTTCACTGTTATCAACTTGTTTCGCCAAGGTCCCAGCCCGTTCCGCTTGGGCCAGGCATTCTTCATAGTCGCCTTGACTCAAGTGAACGTCACTGAGTCTCGTAAGCACATCGGCGATCGCGGCCTGGTTGCTCGCTGACTCGAAGAGCGTCAGTGCCTGTTGGTAAGTCTCCAACGCCTTTGGGTAGTTTCGTTGCGCAAAATGCACGGTGCCGATGCCGACCAGCAAATTGCCTTGATTTACTCGGTCGCTCATAGCCTCGCGCAGCGACAGCGCTCTGTTAAACGATGCAAGCGCCGCGTCGTAATTGCCCTGCGCGTAATAAGCATTGCCGATGTAACTCAGCATGCGGGCCATGCCCACCTTGTCCGCAGTGGTTTCAAATTCCGTCAGGCTCTGGTTGTAGTAATCGAGCGCCGCGACGTTTGCCCCCTGGATGGCCCGTACCAGGCCAATGCTACCGAGCAAGTTGGCAGTGGGGATTTTGTAACTTGAGCGTCGCGCTCGGGCGAGACTTTGCAAATAACTGTCAAGCGCGCTGGCATAATCACCTTGCGCCCGATAAGCGTTGCCCATGCCTTGCAGCGATGTTGCTACGCCGGCATCGTCACGCAAGGCTTCCGCGAGTTCGATATTGCGGCGAAAGAAGTCCAGGGCTTCCTCGTATTTACCGCGATAGTAAGATGAATTCGCCGCCCCGACAGAGGCTCCGACCATTCCCGCCATCTGATGCCGGGAAGAAAATTCCCTAAGAGCGTCAGCGTAGTAGGACGATGATTTGTCGTAATCGCCTTGCATGTAGAAGGTGTCGGCAAGACGCAAGGTGTTATCGGCATTGGGATTCAGCCCATTACTTCTGAGCAGCGCCTCTGTGGCGGCCGAGTAGTTACGCCGGTCATAGTGGATCGCTCCGATCTCGTTTAGCGCGTTGGCCATCTCCTCCTGGTTGTTGAGCGAAGTAAACTCTTTGAGTGCAAGTTCATAACTGTCGAGCGCAGCATCGTCGTTCTGTTGCGATCTGTAAATCAGGGCCATACCTGCCAGGGCCTTCGCTGCCTCGTAACTGTTTTGTGTCTCAAGGGATAATTTGCGAGCGGTGGCGTAACGATCGAGGGCCAGATCATATTTGCCCTGGAAGTAATAGACGGTACCGATGTTCATCGCCGCGGCGGCTAAACCATCCTTATCGCCAATCCGGCCAGCGACGTTTTCGGCAATCTTGTAGATTTCAAGCGCCCGCGCATATTCACCCGACATCATTTGCGCATTACCCGTCCGAACCAGCGACTTGCGCAGGTCTGGAGTGACCAGCTCCTTTCTCGTAACCAGCAGGGCGTCGCGTTCCTGCGACGAAGTGGTTGCTACCAGCGTGGCCGCCAGGTCATCAATTTGAGCAGAAAGAGTTTTTGGGCCATCCTGCGAGCGGGCGATTTGGGCCAGAGAAAAGGCAACGAGGAGCGCCAGTAGGCGGCATTTGAAACCGGGCATAGACCAAGGCCTCCAGAGAGTCAGGAACAGATTGGTCTTGGATGACAGAGTTAGACCTGTATTAGATACCAGAGGCCTTGAATAGTTCCAACCAGAATGTGGTTAATTAGTTGATCGCTTGGTGCGCTCGACCCAGGCGTTGATTCGCTTCTCGAGTACGTCGAGCGGCAGTGCGCCGGCGCCAAGTACCTCGTCATGAAAGCCGCGAATATCAAACTTGTCGCCCAGTTCTGCCTGGGCTTTTTCCCGTAACCGCAAGATGGTGAGTTGGCCGATTTTGTACGCTAACGCCTGACCCGGCCAGGCAATATAGCGATCGGCCTCAGATTGGAAATAGGCTTCGTTAGCACTGGAGTGATCACGCATGAACTGGATAACTTGATCACGCGTCCAACCTTTAGCGTGAATTCCCGTGTCGACGACCAGTCTGACAGCTCGCCACATCTCATCATCGAGTCGGCCGTAGTTGCTGTAGGGGTTCTGGTAGAAGCCGACGTCTTTTCCTAATCGCTCCGAATAAAGCGCCCAGCCTTCAACAAAGGCAGTGTAGCCGGCTTGTTGTCGGAAGGGTGGCAGTTCCGGCAATTCCTGGGCAATGGAGATCTGCATGTGATGACCCGGGACACCCTCGTGGTAAGCAGTGTCTTCGTTATTTATGGTCAACTGGTTTTCGTAGTCGTAAGTGTTGACGAAGACATGTCCGGGACGCGAACCGTCAGGTGTGCCCTGGTTGTACGAAGTGGACGCGGTCTTCTCGCGAAAGGGCTCCACGGGCAGGATCTCGAGTTTGGCCTTGGGCAAGCGGCCAAACAGCTCGGGAAGTTTTTTCCACATCTGGTTGGTGTAAGTTTGATACTCGTCGAGGATCTGTTGCCGTGACTTCGGATGTACAGCGGGATTGTTCTTCAGCGAATCTTTAAAACTCTTGAGATCACTAAAGCCCAGTTGCTTAGCGACCGCAGTTTCCTCGGCTTCAATTCGCGCTACTTCTTTGATGCCCAGCTGATGGATTTCTTCCGCCGACATGCTGGTAGTTGTTTGCCGGCGCACCGCAAACGCGTACCGCTCAGCTCCCAGCGGTAACGACGAAATGCCGATTTCCGTTCTGCCTTTCGGCGCGTATTCATCGCGCACAAAGGTCAGGAAGTGGTTGTAAGTCGGTAAGACCTGATCGCGAATAGCCGCGATAACTCCGGTACGCAAACGCTCACGGTCGGTATCTGTGAACTCTTTGGGAAACTTGTTTATAGGTTCGGCAAACGGAGTCTCCTCCGGCTTCTGCCTGGCGATTCCTGCAGCCTGATCCGCCACTTGTAGCAGCAGAATCTTTGGCGGCATCAACCCATCTTTCATACCCTTGCGCATCTGAACCATGATTTCTTCGAAGGCCCGGGGAAACTGCTGCAAGCGGGCGACGTAGTCGTCGTAGTCTTTGACCGTGGCAAAGGAGAGCGAGGTTACGAGTTGTGGCATGTCGAGATGAATGCCACCGAACTGAGTAACGGGCATTTCCCAGTCTTTGAACTTTGCTCCCTCGAGCCGTTCGCGCAGGTTAAGCACCATGAGATCGCGATTGAGTTGTTCCTGTTCTGGAAAACCGGTCGCGTCAATCGCCTCAAACTTTTGCAGGAAGACTTTGGTTTGACGTAAGTCGCTGTCGATGGCGGCCTGTGAGTTGTCGCTCAACTTGTCGTTGTAGCGCTTGTCGCCGAGGACGGAGGCAAATTCGGGATTCGTGCGGAGTGTGTATTCCCACTGCTCATCGAGGAGTTGGTGTAGCTGCTTGATGCGGGCTTCGACGGGCATCGCCTTATTTTGTGCCAGGTTAACGGAATAAGTGAATATAAGAGTCGCGACAACCGCGAGCGTAGTTACCAGGGACTTTTTCATAGGATCTCCAACTCTACGACCCACTAGTTGTGGCCGAGTACGTTCGAGTCTCAGACTGAAGAGAAAGTTGCTTGCCGGGACCGCTACTCAAGATTCCAGCAGTTGACCCAGCAGGGACGACTTGGGCTTGTACTCCCTGAATTTCCGTTTCACTTGCACTGAGGGACCAAAGTTTATCAACAGCCCATCATCAATGTGGGTCGCCGTTAAGTAATGAATTAGCTTAACTTCGTGTTCCTTAACGATATTTTGGACTGACTTCACTTCCACGATGAGTTTGTCTGGTATCCACAAATCGGGAGCAAAGTCTCCTACAACTCGACCTTCGTACCAGACTTTAAGCTCTTCCTGTTGCAAGACGGGAATTCCGAGTTTGTCCAGCTCGATGCGCAGCGAATTTTCGTAGACTCGTTCGACAAAACCAAAGCCGAGTACGTTATGAACTTTGTAGGCACAGCCGATGATTGTATGGGTGAGGTCATTGATTTCCATCACATCCTCCGTGAGAAAAAGGATTTAGGTTGTTGACAGGATGGGCAGAATTTACAAGATTTCGCCTCCGATTGCTAACGAACGAACAAAACGTTCGGCAGAAACCGTTTTATCTTGGGAGTCCTGAAATCTTTGTCTATTGCGGTGTTTGGTAAAGCTCTGCTCCGCTAGCTATGAACTCTTCCGCTTTCTCCTTCATCCCGACAGCTAACGCGTCACGTTCGTCGATCTCCTTCTGCGCGGCATACTCACGTACGTCCTGGGTTATCTTCATCGAGCAAAAGTGTGGACCGCACATCGAACAGAAGTGAGCCAGTTTCGCGCCCTCCTGTGGCAATGTCTCATCGTGATACTCGCGGGCGACCTCCGGATCCAAAGAGAGATTGAACTGGTCTTCCCAACGGAACTCAAAACGCGCTTTGGACAAAGCATTGTCGCGATACTGCGCACCGGGATGCCCCTTCGCAAGGTCTGCCGCATGAGCCGCAAGTTTGTAGGCCATCACT
>DATFRK010000010.1:0-6321 GCA_035263325.1 Pyrinomonadaceae bacterium
AGCGCCGTGTTGCAACAGGTGAGTCGCAAAACTATGCCGCAACGTGTGGGGTGAAACATTATTGATGCCGATGCGGTCAGCGTGGCCTTTGATCATGCTCCAGGCGAGCTGCCGGGTGAAGCCTTTCCCTCGATGCAGAAACAAATAAGCAGAACTCTGTTTGCCGTAACCTGCCTTCACCGCCGCATATTGCTGCAACCAATGGATGGCGCTCTTTCCCAGTGGCACCCGTCGCTCCTTACTTCCCTTACCCTGGCACCTCACCAGGCCGGCAAGGAGATCGACATCACCGGTCTTCAGCGAAGTAACTTCGGAAACACGCAAACCGGTAGCGTACATCAATTCCAACACTGCGCGATCGCGTATTCCTTCTTCGGTGGCGACATCGGGAGCCGCCAGGAGACGATTAATCTCATCTTCATTGAGAAACCGGGGCAGGTAGTTCAAGCGCTGCGGGGTGTCTAACTCTTCCGCTGGATGATGCTTGATGTGACCATCCAACATGAGGAACTTAAAAAAGCCCCGAGCCGCACTGACGGCCCTGGCAATCGTTGTTGGCGCCAGGCCATCCCGCGAGAGACTGGCAATCCACTTGCGTAAATCCGAGCGCGTTAGTCCGTCGATTGACTTGCCATTCGTTGTGGCCCAGTCGTTAAGACGCGCCAGGTCTCGGCCGTAACTTTCCAGCGAGTTCCGCGCCAGGCCCTTCTCGACCTGCAGGTAGGTAAGAAACTCTCTCTTGAAGTCGCGCATTACAATCCACCGATTTCGCAGATTACACAGATTAACAAAAACAGCAATGAAACAGTTGGCAAAGTTGTAGCCCTTCCCTTCGCCCCTCATAAATTTCCTAACGGGCGGCGAAAAACAAAAACTAGTTAGACCGGAAAGAGTTCGGTCAACTTAGCTGTTTAGTACTTGTCTGTGTAATCTGCGTAATCTGTGGATTACTCGTACCTGAGGCACTCGATCGGATCGAGTCGGGAGGCTTTGCGCGCGGGCCACACTCCGAAGATCAAACCAACTCCCACTGAGACTGAAAGACCAGTGATGA
This sequence comes from Pyrinomonadaceae bacterium, assembly GCA_035263325.1. GTDB lineage: Bacteria > Acidobacteriota > Blastocatellia > Pyrinomonadales > Pyrinomonadaceae > PSRF01. The sequence continues at coordinate 1,055 of DATFRK010000010.1, forward strand.
CAGCCCATGACGGTATCGAGGCAGGAAGACCGGGCACCAGGTAGATAATGAGTTGACTGACACCGACCGCCAACAGCACTCCGAGCACACCGCCGAGAAAAGTCAGCATCATTGCTTCGAACAAAAACTGACGCACTATGTCGCGACGCCTGGCGCCGATTGCCTTGCGCACTCCGATCTCCTTCGTGCGCTCAGTGACGCTAACCAACATGATATTCATGACTCCAATGCCACCTACCAACAGTCCCAGGCTGGAAATGGCAATCGCGATCAAGCCGACCATTGCAGTAATGTTGTCAAACTGTTCAATGAACTTGTCCGCTGTCTTGATGTCGAAATTGTTTGGCTCACCAAACTTTACGCTGCGGCGCCGCCGCAGGATTTCTTCTGCCTGGGCTAACGCATCAGTCACTTGTCCTGAACGACCGCGAATGACCAGCATCAGATAACCCCTTGCCGGAGCGAGCTTCTGCGCGGTACGAAAGGGAAGGTACACAGCGTTGTCTTCTTCGTTCTCGCCAAAGAATCCTGCTTTGCGTTTTTCCAACACGCCGATAATTTCGAAGTTGTAGCCACCCATGCGCACCTGGGTGCCGGCTATATCGTTGCGACCAGGAAAGAGGGCGTCGGCAGCGTTGATACCGATCACGAGAACATTCGCCCGTTGCTGATCGTCCGATTCCGAAATGAAACGCCCTTCACGCAAGACGATGTTGTAGATGTCAGCATAATTTGCCGACACACCCTGGGTGTTGCCCCAACGATAGTTGTGTCCCTGGTAAGTAATGTTGTCGTCAAACGGTCCCCCGCTGTAACCAACGTTCGGGGCAACGTGGGCCACGTCTTCCACCGCAGGCGCCATTGCTTTAATTGCTTCGGCGTCGCCAACCGTTAATGGCTTGCGGAGTCTTTCTGATGAATCTTCATTGGTGCGCGGGCCAGTCGACAGATGAAAGGCATAGATGTTATTGGTGCCATACTCCTCGATCATCGCGATGATGTTTTGCCGCAGGCCGGTGAGAATCGAGGCAATCGAGATTGCTGTCATGACACCGATCACAATACCCAGCACCGTCAGGAAACTGCGAAACTTGTGCGAGCGCACGCTATCGATCGCCATCCCCAGCGTCTCACGCAAAACACTTTTCGGTAGTCGCAGTTTCATTTAAGTTGCCTGCGTAAGCGCCAGAATAGGATCCAGTTTTGCCGCTTTGAAGGCGGGATAAATGCCCGCGATCATTCCCACCACCGTAGAAACGATCAGAGCCAAAAGGATGTAACCAACCGTAATGGTCATCGTGATGGAGGCCAAGGTAGTGATAAGAGTAGTAACGCCCCACGACAGCAAGAGACCAAGCACACCGCCCAACGCACAGAGGATCGCCGACTCAATGAGAAACTGCAGCAAGATCTGACGACGCGTCGCGCCCACGGCTTTGCGCAGACCGACCTCGAATGTTCTTTCCGTGACGCTTACCAGCATGATGTTCATCACGACAATGCCGCCCACGATTAGAGTGATCAGGGTAATCGGCACCACGACTTTGGCGATGCTGCCGGTAAACTCGTCGATTTGATTGTTCAACTCCTGCACATTCACCAGGCCAAAATCATCTTCTTCGTTGCCATTTAGCCGGTGTTTGTTGCGCATTGCGACGCGCGCGTCCTCGATGGCCGCCTGAAAATTATCGCGATTACGACTCTTGCCGTGAATCTGCAAATTCCCGCGCCCGAAGATCTGCATGTGAGTGGTGACCGGGATGTAAACGTGACGATCAATCGAGTCGCCAAAGAACGAGCCGCGCTTTTCTTCAACACCCACCACGCGCATGGGAATGCCGCGAATCTTCAAGGTCTTGCCAATCGCGTCAACATTAGGAAAGAACTTATCCTTTATGTCCCCACCGAGGACCACGACAAACGCCGAGCGCTGTACTTCATCGTTGGTGATGAAGCGGCCGTCCTCAATCGTCTTATCTTCGATGTCGACCATGTTGGCCGTGGAACCAAACACGAGAGCGCCGGGAAACTCGATGCCGTCTTGTCTGAGGTCGGCGCCATTACCAGTGGCCGCTCCCACTTCTCCACAATCGTTACAATGATCGCGCACCCATTCATAGTCATCCCAGTTGAGTCGCTTGTTGCGCCGGTTTCGCCGTTCGTACTCCTCGTCGTCCATCTGACCGGAGAACGCCATGCGCGCGATCATGAAGTGATTGCTGCCCAGCACCTTGGCGAGTCTCTCGATGACGTAGGTGTTGAGACCACTGATAGAGGCGCCGACAGTCACCACTGATGAGACACCAATGATGATTCCAATCAGGGTCAGGAAGGCGCGCAACTTGTGCGCGAAGATCGACTGCAGGGCGATCTTCAAGGCGTCGGTATAGAAGGAGAAAATGGCTCTCATAGAAAACTTGGAGAACAGGGACGCCTGGCTATACGCGACGAAAAGGCTTGAAGTTCACGGTTAGTCGAACGCCCGGTTTCGTTTTTCGATATCCTCGCCCGTTATCTCGCGATAATGACTGGCCAACACCCTCTGCCTATCAGCGTTATGTTCTCTTTCGTAGGCCCAGAACAGTTGGTTCAAACTTTTGTTAGGAACAACTGGCAACCAACTAAGTCGTTGAGCCGCGTTCCCCGCGGCCTCTTCGTCGCCATAAAGGACCTCGGAAGTCCACACAGTCGCGACCCGATCGGTTCCAGCGCTGACGATGGCCGGTAAACCAATGACGTAGACGGCAGCGATAGTTGCCAGAACAAAGCCACACGGGACACTCAAACCTTTAGGCTGCGCTCGCATGGCCCTGACCGAATTTCGCAAATAAACAAAGGCAGTCAGAAACGGTGTAAAACCAAAAACACCAATAAGCCACAGGAGTCCTAGCAAACTAAAAGGCAGAATCACAACGCCGATGAGAAAAGAGAAAAACGCTCCAGCCATCAGCGCACCGCCTACAATCAGGCCTGCGGATTTTAATCTCGCACCGTAAAGTAGCCAGATCGCCAGGAGTGGCACTTGGAGTAAGGTGACGAGATAAACAAAAAATTGATAATCCGGGTAAAGTGCAGGCGGGAATAGCATCGATTTGAACACAATCGGGTCAGCGATAAAACAGAGCACCGGAGCGTGGACCCCGAAGATCATGTCAAATATCAATTGCTTTCGCGTCTGCTGGGGAGCAAATTGCCTCCTCCAAAACCCTTGTTGCGAAGCCAGAGGCCCGTACGGATCGAGGGAAATCATTCCACTCATTGGGACACACCTTTCCGGCAGAGACCGCTCCCCGCAGCAGCTCCACCACTATGACGTTCGGGTACGTCAGATTATTAACAATCAACTGGTCTCAGTTGCGGGCTCGGCACCTGTCCTGACCGCAAACTTCTCTGTCCACTTGATGCGTCCAGTAACCTGCATCACCACAAAGAGGGTCAGGACCGAACCAATGGTAATGGCGAGTCCCGTAAACCCCTTCAGGAAAAAGGCGTAGGAAAACATCACCAGGTAAATGAACTGCGCCAGCGCGGCTTCCCTGCTCGCGAAGCGCATGCCAACGACCAGGCGTAAGTAACTAACTACCAGAAAGACTGAGACGACAGCGGAGATCGCAAAGGCTGAGTGGATCGAAACGTGATCCACCAAATAAGCGAGCAGGAGGTGAAAGGAGAAGAAGGCGGCGGCCAGAAAGAAATAGTTCATCGGGTGCAGGTCGATGCCACGCATGGTAGTGATGATCAGCATGAGGAAGAAAAAGAAGAAGAGCGAGACCGGAGCGAAGAAGCTGATCTTACCGGCCAAAGGTCCAGGTTGAAGTTTTTCGGGCATCACCATGGCGATCTGGTAGCCCGAGAGCAAGTTCTTGTAACTCCACGTGAGGTGCCAACCGTTATTTGATTCCTCTTTTGCAGTCGGCGAGAGAGTATTGTCGGGAAAGTCGATATCCTTGAAGTTGGTGTTCATGGCCAGCGAGAAATCTTTTACCTGGGCCACATCACTGCCGCCGAAACTGTAGCGCCATTGGTTCAGGCCTTGAGAGCGGTATCCAATCGATAGTTGCGCCGTCTTACCGGGACCGATCTTGGCTACTCCCGAAGCAAAGTTTTTGGAATTGGTGAGTGGGACGGCACGGCCGTCGACCGAAAAATTCAGGTCATCGTAAATCGCCTGGGCAGTAGGCAAGTGGAGTTTGAACTCGACATCCTCTTCCTTGAAACTGGTATTGCGAAAGCCATAGTTACCATTGAACGTCACTTTGTAAGTGCTGTACCACAGCAGCCCCTTCTGCCGGTGATCCAGGTCGAGATCGGCCTTTATGATACTGCTCTCGAGCGGCAGATCCGTGACTATGGTGTCTTCGACCTTCTTAACAACTTTTTTGTTGTTCTCGAAACTGACATCCTCTCTTGTCACCTTGGTCGAGAAGGAAGCCGTGGGCGGGGCCTGGTTCTGCTCAGTGCCCCAGGTGGAAGCAACTTTATTGTCGGAGACTGCGCCCGAGTCATAGGTGCGTGAGAAGATGGTTCCGCCCAGAACGGCCCAGGCCACCGACGCACAGCAGAAGATAAAAGTGATGGCAATGATGCGCTTAGTCATTGGTTCCTCCTTTTAGAAACCGATCGAGATCTGTTTGTTCCTAGTGAGGGGGAATTGTTGACTTCGATGTTGTGTTCGGCAATGTGGCCATCCACAGACAATCTGCGTAACAGCTACGTCTCGCTTGAGCTTTACACGTCTGGGACCGGTCGGCGGTTCACAAACATTCATTCAAAATAGCGTCGGTATGAAGGCGCTACTCAACTCACTTATTAGTTGGAGTGAATACCAGTACCCGCTACAACACATTGACATTTGCCCTGGTGACAGGTGCAAAACTACCGCCGGTTGCAATCGCTACATCAGGAAAAGATCCGCGACCAAAGAAGACGTGCCGGGCAAAGTGCTTGATCAATGGCAGCCGCAACCCAGCACAACCCAACTCAATCAGCGATCTGCTATCTACACTTGACGCAAGGCGGCGGGCCCAAAGACGGGAAGTAAATCGGGCGCGAAATAGTTCTCCGGAATAGGCCGAGAGTACGGCTTCGTCTCCAGTCCTGAGATAGTCAGCAACCACCGTGGCAGCCATTGCAGACAAACGCAGGCAAGGATCAAGTCCACCGGCCGTCAACGGTGAAACCGCACCGGCGGCATCACCGATCAAGAGCCCATGGCGGTTGGCAATATTTCGCAGGACACCACCTACGGGAATAAGGCCGCCGCGACG
>DATFRK010000011.1:0-12932 GCA_035263325.1 Pyrinomonadaceae bacterium
ACCGGAACGGGTTCATTGTCGCGCCGCACGAAGACGATGTAGTCGCCGCCGAACTGGAAATCGCTCCCGCCGCGCGGCCGGCCAAAGCCACCACCACCGCCGCCAAATCCACCGCCACCAAAGCCGCCGCCACCACCACCGCGGCTACCACCGCCACCAAATCCACCCATACTCGAGGAGCCACGGCTGCTGCTGGCTCGGGCACTGCCACCACCAAAACCACCTGAGCCACCACCAAAACCGCCGCCGCCGCGGCTGGAGCCGGAACCGGAACTGCCGATGTTTCGACTACCAGCGCGATCCGCACCGCCGCCTCCGAAACCACCACTGCTGCCACGGTTGCCACCGATGTTGGAACGATCGCTGACGCCTGCACCGCCGCGATTCCCGGCACCAGCACCGCCACCGACACCGCCCCGGTCACCGACGCCGCCGCGATTTCCCGCGCCACCGCCAACACCACTGCGATCACCTACTCCACCACGGTCGCCAACTCCGCCGCGGTTCCCAGCACCGCCGCGGTCACCTACTCCACCGCGATCACCTACTCCACCACGGTCGCCGACTCCGCCGCGGTTTCCAGCACCGCCGCGGTCACCTACTCCACCGCGATCGCCTACTCCGCCGCGATCGCCGACGCCGCCGCGATTTCCGACACCGCCGCGATCACCTACTCCGCCGCGCTGGCTGCCAAGATTTCCACCTTGCCGGCCAATGTCTCGTTGCGCAGCTCGTTGTCGGTTCTGTAGTGAATCACCACGCGCCGTTCCACCGAATTTATTGGCCGTGCCGCGATCACCGTAAGGAGCGCCACCACGATGCGACGGATTGTGTTGCCATGTGTTACCGCCACCACGATTGCCACTGATGTTGTTCACACGGTTGCCGCCACTGATGTTTGTGTTGCGATTGAAGTTGTTGTTGTTGTTTATGTTGATGTCGCCGCCGCCCCAGCCACAGCCCCAACCCCAGCCGCCACCCCAGGCAGCACCCATTGCCACGCCCACGCCAAAAGAGATCGCACTCGCAGCTACTACTGCGCCGGTGGAATACGGCGGGTAATAGATTGGCGGGTATGGGTATACCGGTGCGCCGTACACAACAGTTGGGTTGTATGAAGGCACGTAAACAACTTCCGGATTTGACTGTTCGATCACAATGACTTGCTTGCTCTCAACAGTCTGAGTCTCGACTTTTTGCCGTTGATTGGACGCGAGCGCTCCCGTGCCCTGGGCTTTGGACCGCATTCGTTGGATCGAATCCATCACATCGCTCTGTTGGGCCAGGAATGCGTTGCCCAGATCGGTGGTCCACTGAATATCGTCAGACAGTCGCTTCACCACATCTGGCAAAGCTGCCATTGCCTGGATACTGGCGTCCCAGGGTTGTTTCTGGACCGCATCAGCCAACTTCTTTTGATCCTTGAGCAAAGACTGATTCTTCTCCAGCCATTGCTCCAGCTGCATAATCTCCAACGGATAGGTGGATGCAACGAGCGTCTGACTCAGCAAGTCGTCCGGATACAACGCGATCGGTGCTACAAGCGAGTCAAGCTGGTCTGGAGGAATCTTTGCTGCTGGTTGCGCCGCTGCCTGGTCCTGCGCTGTCCGTGCCGCCAAGACTGTCTGGCTCGACACCAGCACAAGGGCACAGGTAATTGCCACGACGCATTGCATTAAGTGTTGTGTCCGCCTTGATCGAAAAACTTTCGTTTTCATCTCACACCTCCGATGTTTGCCGGGATCATTTAATGTGGGTTTGCTCCCAGCCCCTCACCCTTTTCCTCGCTTCGTCGAAGATCCGTTCATAGTTTCCTTTGTGCACCATTCATTGCCGCCGGGTGCAACGGTTTGTCCCACCGGAACTATTTAGGCCAACCTGTTTACTCCTTCAGAACTTAAACTCCTTGGAGAAGTTATATTTGAATGAAAACTGGAGATGAAAATCGTCAGCCTTGAAGCCATCCAGGAAGTTCTCCCGTCTACCCCAGATCAACTCCGTGCCTACCATGACGTTGTTGACCGGATAAAACAGAAAGTTACCCGAGGCATAATGACCACGATGAAATGCATCGGCCGTCTGCCCGTCGGAATTCGAGATGTTCAACATCGAGTAGCCGATGGAACTGGCGAAGCGCTTATTCCAAGTGTGGTCGAGGTAAGCCATCACGCCTGTTACCGGCAGGGCAACGCCCTTGATTGGCGTCCGGGCATTCCCAGGGTTCAACTCGATACCAACATCAACCGGCGCATCATTCATGTAGTTCTGCATGCCATGACCGTAAACAAACGAGAACTTGCCTACATCCTTCTTGCCAAAGTTCAGAGCTGAAGTGAGACCCAGCCCTGCGCCAGTTGCGTGACCACTGAGATCAAATTCGTCATTATTTGTGTCGACCCATTGAAGTCTGCGCACCACTCCCGAAGCCTGAAAGTGGCCCCAGTCACGATCGAACCGCACGTTCGCTGTGAGATCCGGCACGGGGAACTTTGGCCTGACGCCTTGCAACTCGATGCGATCGGCCGCCTGGCCCAAGTCCGCACTTGCGCCCGGGCGCTCGGCAGCGATGGTGATCGAGTTCTTACCCTTGAGGGGCATCCAGCGAAACTGAACATTGCGGAACCAGGCAATCCCGTTTGGGCCCCAGTATTCGTTCGTATTGGGGAAAACGTCCGGATCAACGAACGTGCTCCAATACTGGCCCGCACCGAAGTGGCCCAACTCACCCCAGGCATGGCGCAAACGGAAAGTTGTTTGGCCGGCATCCACACCGGTGCCAAATAACTCGAATTCAAAGATCGTTTTTAGTTCTCCGTACTTGGTGGGCGTTGTCGACTTGGCGCCAAAGCGAGTTTGCCGAACGCTAAAGTACGCATTGCCGTTAGGCGCAAACTGATCCTGGAAGGCCGGTAGTTTGACTGGTCGCACTGTGTCAAACCATTTGGGATCGGCCTGCTTGAATTGATAGCCGGCATCCAGCATCGCGAAGCCGTAGATCGAAAAGCTACTTTCTCCCTTCGGCTCATCATCCGGTGATTTCCCGGGAGTGCTGGGAATTGCTGCTGGTGATTCTTTAGCAACTGGAGTGGAATAGTCTGCCTGGACAATGTTGGCGCTTGAACTCTTAGTAGCCTCCATCGCGGTGATCTGTGTTTTGAGATCCTTCACCGTCTGTTCGAGTTGTTGCAGCCGTTCTTTGAGTTGCTGCACCTCGGTTGGTGAGGGCTGTGGACTCGGAGTTTGAGCCACCGCGGCACGCCCCTGAACTAAGACTAGAATGACTATGGTCAACGTCGGGGTCATCAATTTTTGCAAGCCAGCTTGGCGAGTAAACTTCATTAGCTCTCCTCCACTAAGCGAGTCAGTACCGCAGGCAAGAATCACCCTTTTCCCGAATCCTACTTAAAGGCCAAAGTGGAAGTAACTCGCAAAAGTACTAGGAATTACGGAGATTGAAGCCGGTATCTGTACGGCGGAAGACCCGTAACAATTGACAGGTAAAAACTGGACAGTGAGGGAGTAGGATCAGGTAAAGGCGGCGACTCCCGGAACTCTAAGAAACTCGGCAAGCAACCAAGTGGATATGCAAGCAACCGTCGATCTAACCAGCCCGAGCACGAAGGACTCAGACTATGTGTTGGCGAGGGAGGCGGCGCACGGTGCGATGGCTTCGATTGGTGATCTTTACTTGCGCCACAGTGGTCGGGTGTACGCTCAATGCTTGCGGATGACTGGGGATCCAAGTGAAGCAGAAGATCTCACTCATGAAGTTTTTATTCAGCTGCTAAGAAAGATCGGTTCATTCCGCGGCGACAGTCAATTCAGTACCTGGCTCTATCGACTCACAGTAAACCAGGTGTTGATGCACTTTCGGCGCGTGAAGGGTCGCCGGGAAGAAATGGAAATCGACGCCTTGATCGAGAAGTCGTCCGCGTTCAAGCACACCTCGACGGCGGCTTTACTACTCGAGAGAATTGTATTAGAAGCAGCGATGGCCCGTTTGCCCTCAGGGTGCCGCTCTGTGTTCGTAATGTTCGATATTGAAGGGTACCAGCACGAGGAGATAGCGCATCTATTTGGCTGCTCGGTCGGCAACTCGAAGTCACAACTGCACAAGGCGAGAAAGAAGCTAAGACAATTGCTACAAACAAAAAGACCGCGAACGCGACCGAGCTAGTGCGCTAAAACGTTTGGTCGACTTGCTAAGAACAGAACATAGATAAGGAAGCGGCGCGCGTTCTACTGCAGACGCGCGCGCCGCTTCTTTCCGGATAGCAGAAATCGGCGAGGACGTCACCGACAGAATTCACTACTTCTTCACCGGCGGCGGATATTTCTTGAATAGTTTCTCCATCGCCTTGTTCAGGTTCTTATTCACCTTGGCCGGGTCCTTGCCGGAGCCGAGAGTTTTCGTAGCTGAGCCACGCCAGATCTGTTCCTTCTGAGCGACGTCGTAGATATCAACATTCAAGGTACCGATGTTGATCGTGGAGCTGGTGGTATGAGTCGTTGACATGCCGCCACCGTAGCCACCCCAGCCACCCCAACGACCGTAGCCCCACCCGGCGTCGCCAGTGCTGTAGGAGTTCCACTCTTTCTCCTGGTTGACCGCTGCCTGGTAAGTCACAACCAGGTCAGAATTGTCGCTTTCCGTCTTAGACAACCCTTTCGCGGCCAGTTGCGTGTCGATCGCCTGGATGATCTGGCCATCGAGTAACTGGTTGGGATACTCAGCCTTGGGGACTCGTACCCATTTGTAGGTTTTGTATTTCGAGAAGTCAGTGCCCGGCTTAAAGTTAAATTTAATGTCCTGGGCTGCCGCCCAACCGCAGCAGCTAAACACAAAAACAGCCAGCGCAACCTGAAGCGTTCTGCGCGCAATGTTCATCGTCGTCACCGTCCTCTTTCTTAGAATCCTCACCTATGGGTGGAAATTCTAGCGACTCTTGCGCAGGATTTTTACTGGCAGTTTTTACAGGAATTGGGGCCTATAGGACTTATTCGACCGATTGGACATAGGACCTATTTGACGGATCGGACCTATTTTCTTCAAAACTTCCACCCGACCGAAGTGCTTATTCCCAAATCATTCTTGTCAGCTCGGACCGGTGGCTTGGAGTCGAAATTTTCGTATACGTGAAAACCCCAGAAGAGATCTTTTACAACTTCGATACTCAAATCCGACGTCGCCTGCATTCTCATGCGGCCGGGAATGGTGAGGCTGGGATACACGATCAAGCGCGACCTGATATCCGTTGTCTTAAAGCGAAAAGTATTGAAGTCAAGACCGGCCAGAGCGTCAGCGTTGACACTTCGACTCTGGCTGACGGCGGCAGAGTACTTTTCGCGAGTACCGGCCAGGCCGCCAAAAACTGAAAGCCTGGTCCGCTCACTTTGAATTAGATTTCTGCCGATCAGTCCGCCGACAGTCGTTCGCAGATCCAAACTTTGCTGATCGCTGCTAAGAAGATCGAACAACCCTCCCGCGTACCAGAGCGGCGATAACTGGCGGCGGTAGTCAAAAGTAAATTCCTTACGCGCCGTGCTGCTTCCCTGGGTTTGACCGCTAAAAGCTGAGTCAACACTCGCAGTGAAGGTGTGGACACCGCGGCGATAGGTAGCTGAGGCGGAGAGCTCCGTTTGATATTGATCGTTGCCGCTGGTAAAGCCGAAGCCAAAATCGACCGTGCCTTCTAACTGTTTCCAAAACCTCGCTTCCACCGGCAATATTTTCAGCACGTCAACCTGTCTTACCTTAATGGCATGGGGTGAGCCGCCGATAAGAAAATTGTCTGCCTCGTCGTGCCTGGCGGAGCGAAGCTGGACGAAATCGGTTATCAATTTGCCGTCGGTCAACAGCACCAGGTACTGATCCTTACTTTCCAGTCGCTCCACTTTGGACCAGTCGAGGCGGACGGCCTCGGCCATGTAGCTGGACTTGAACTTGAGTTCGCCCCGCTGCAGGCTCTTGATTTCTCCGGTGAGTTGATCACCATTCTTCATGGTCACTACATCATCTGTGCGTTTGGCTTGAGTTGAGACAACGCAAATGAAAATGATCAGAGTGTTGAGGACCAATCGCGACATTCGATCAGCACACCTTTTCATCATGCCAGTACCCTTCCAGTCAACCGCAGTACAGTCGAAAGACCAATGTCCAAAGTCCATCTCCAAAGTTCTTCACTCCACAGTTTTTGGTAGTCGATGTTGGATTTGGGGGACTGAACTGCGACGACAAACAATCTAATATCGCAAGGTTAAAGGCTTTAGAGCTCAGCTAATACTGTCAATTGGTACAGGTTTTACACAGCTGCAGTCCAAAGCCGAAAGTCGAATGTCCAACGTCTGCCGAGGGCGAAAAACCTTGGACCTTGGACTTTCGACGTTTGACGTTCGACCGCCCCAAACCTGTAACTTTTGCCAGTTCTGACCAGCGCCTACGTGCCCTAGCATCCCTGAGTTATGAACTCCCAACCATTGGATAGCGGACTGGTAGTGCTGGACGTGGCGGCAGCCTCTCACCCGGGCAAGGTCAAGGACATTAACCAAGACCACTACCTCGTGATTCGCTTCGGGCGAACACTAGAAAATCTGTTAACAAATCTGGATCGAGGTGCACTGGAAGAAGACCATGAAGTGACTGGCTATGTCATGCTGGTGGCGGATGGCATTGGCGGCACGGAAGGCGGTGAAGTTGCCAGCCAGTTAGCCGTCAAAAAGTTGGTTGATCTCCTGGTCGAGACTCCGGATTGGATCATGTCGCTCAAGCGTGAGCAAGACCTGAGGACTGTTTTGGAGCGGCTGGATCAGCGTTTTTGGAAAATTGATGAGGCCTTAAAGGAAGATGCTCGGCTAAATAGTTCGCGTCACGGGATCGGTACTACTCTAACAATCGCCGGCCTAATGGGTAACGATCTTATTCTTGGTCATATTGGCGATTCCCGGGCCTACCTGCTACGCAACGGAATACTCAACCAACTAACAACTGATCATACTTTGGTACAAGCGCTGGTCGATGCCGGGATTGTCGCTGCTGACGATGTGGCGGCACAAGCATCCGACCACGTGTTAACTGCAGCGCTGGGTTCATTGGATGACGTGGTCAGACCCCAGGTGAAACTGTTGCAGTTAACGCAGGACGATCAGATCCTCCTCTGCACCGACGGACTCACACAAATAGTCGACGACCAGACTATTCAGGCGACGCTCTTTCACGCTGATTCAGCTCATCAAGCTTGCCACGAGTTGGTTGACCTGGCGCTCGCTGGCGGTGGGTCGGATAACATTACGGTGGTGCTTGCCCGAATTGCCTCCCACGAAACAACGGACTAAGAAACTGGCTAGAAGGTTTGACTTAGCCGCTGGATTCCGCCTCCAGGAGCATTAAGTCTTTGTAGTTGGACAAGCTCTGAGCTACTTCTCGTCTCTCAAGAATCCAGGAGTCAACGATTTCAACCATTTCCCGGCGCAATTGACGCTCAGTCTTGGCCAGGCCTGGCGAGTCTGATGCCTCACGCTCGTGGCGCTTAACAATCCTGATCGACTTAATCACCGCCGACATAAACGTAGCCCCTCCAACTCGGAATGACAGGAATCTAGCCACAAACTTGCCCCAGTAATACTGGCAAAATTGCGAGTATTACTGCTTCTCCGGCAGGGCTAACATGCGCCAAGTTAGGCAGTCTATAGGCGCGAAAGCCGCGAGTGGCGACGTGGACTGCGTTGCTCGAGGAACAGAAGGCTTACTCGTTCCTTTGAACACATCTAGATCGAAAAAGGAGCTAACCCATGAGATTAAGCACGCACAAGGTATTGAGAGCTGCGGCACTAGCCTTCGTTCTGATTCTGGCTGGAGCCGTAAACGTATTCAACAATAGCGCCGCTCTGGCACAGGACAACCTAAACAAGATTCCGGAGGGACAGAAGGTCGACAAATTCCGGGGTATCGTCAGTAAACGCGAAGCCGACTCCTTCCTGATGGGCGACACGATGGGCGGCCCGCAGACCGTAGTCGTCATAACACCTTCGACCGAAGTTAAAAGTCACAAGAAAGGTGTCTTCCGAGGCTCAAAGGAGTATGAGGCAAGCTACATCCTACGTGGTCTGCGACTCGAAGTTGACGGCGTAGGCGATGCACAGGGGCAAATTGTGGCTGCCAAGGTTCGTTTCGATGAGCAGGATCTGAGATCTGCGCAGGCCCTCAAGGCAACGGTTGATCCGTTGGAAGCGGAAATGCGGAACAAGCTGGCGCAACAACAGGCAGAGCAAGAACGCCTGGCGGGCCAGCTTGCTGAGACTCAAGCCATGGCGAATGCCGCGCAGGCCGACGCCAAGAAGGCTCAGCAGACAGCCGATCTGGCTAATAACCGGATAAATGGCCTTGATGACTTCGATCCGATCAAGACCATCACCGTGAACTTCGCAACCAATAGCGCTACTCTTGGCCCAAAGGCCAAAGCCACTATTGATGAAGCAGCAGCGTGGGTAAAGACGCAAAACACAAAGGGCTGGGTCGTGGCTGTTATCGGTTACGCTGATTCGACCGGCAAGACGGCGAAAAACGAGGATCTCAGTGAACGTCGGGCCCAAGCCGTGATCCGTTACCTGGTAACCAAGTACAAGTTACCAATGCATCGTTTGGTGCAGCCGTTTGGTTACGGTCAACTAGAACCGGTAGCTGAGAACAAGACCGCTGAAGGTCGAGCCAAGAACCGCCGTGCCGAAATCCGGCTCATGGTAAACAAGGGCATCGCCGGCACAGTGGGCCAATAATTAGTTGCCCCCGGTTGCGCTGGAATAGTTTGCACAAATTGACAAGGCCGGTTAGTTCTGCCTGCAACAGAGGCCGGAAAAATGAGGTGTGACTGGTGCCAACACAGGAGGAAAAGCACCTAACGGAGGCGCACCTCAAATGGGGCCAGAGCTCGGGGATGTAATTGCTCTGGCCCTTTTGCTTTTTTTTAGAGGCTTGTGAGGTTTGAGTGTAAGAGATCATTGGTCATATATCATTGGACCAAGGCTCAGAGTAGTTTCTGGCCACCACTTTGCGTCTTGATCTTCGGTCGTTCGATTCCCAATTTCTTCATCAACGAGCGCAACTTGCTCGGATGGATATTGAGGACTGCAGCCGCTCCATAAGGACCTTCAACTCTCCAGTAACTTTTCTTCAACGTGTTTAAGATCAAATTGTATTGATTCTCTTCCAGTGTCTCACCGCGGCTGCCTTTCAGCTCAATTGAGGCAAGCTCAAAGGCAAAAGACTGCGAGTCTCCGGCCCCCGACGGCAACGACTCAAGACTATCAACTAAACGAAGTTCCGGCCCCTCCGAAATGATCATGGCTCGCTCAATCACGTTCCTCAGTTCACGGATATTGCCTGGCCACGGATAGTTTTGCAGTGCGGTCATTGCCTCTTTCGGGACGGTATCGATCTGCTTACTAAACTTTCGGTTGATTTCGTTGACGAAGTGCTTTACGAGAATGGGAACATCTTTCCGTCGTTCACGCAGCGGCGGCAGCGTAATCGGGAAGATGCTCAGGCGGTAATACAAATCGGAGCGAAACTCTCCCTGTCGCACCGCCTCCTCCAAATTTCGATTGGTAGCGGCGATGACCCGCACGCTCACGTGCACGGTACGATTACTTCCTACGGGCTCAAACTCTCCTTCCTGTAACACTCGCAGTAACTTCGTCTGCAAATCCAGTGGCAATTCGCCCACCTCATCCAAAAAGATTGTGCCGCTGTTCGCAATTTCAAAACGTCCCGTACGCTTAGAGGTAGCACCGGTGAAAGCACCTTTTTCGTGACCGAACAACTCGCTCTCGATGAGATCAGCGGGCAGGGCCGCACAATTGACTTTTACTAGTGACCGCTTGGCCCGCGGGCTGCGGTTATGAATGGCATGCGCCAGCAACTCCTTACCAGTTCCGGTCTCACCAAGAATCAAAACCGTGGTATCTAACGGGGCCACTTGTTCAGCTTGATGCAAGACGCGGGTCAGCGCCTCGCTTTCACCAATCATCTCGCCGAAATTAGTGGCTACTCGTATCTCCTCTTTCAAATAGATGTTTTCGTCATGGAGGCGATCCTTCAACTGTTGCAGTTCGTTGTGAGCCTGCTTAAGCGACTCCTCTCCCAGCTTACGTTCAGTAATGTCGATGTTTGCTCCAATCATTCGCTCGGGTTTGCCGTCGGCCGAGCGAATCAACCGACCTTTTGATGACAGCCAACCCACTTCGCCATTGCGTCGCACGATGCGAAATTCATCCTGATATTGCTCACCGTTTTCGAACACCTCGTTGACTTTTTGCATTACGCGCTCGCGGTCATCGGGATGGATGAACTCGACAAAAGTCTCGAGCCTACTGGCGCAGGCACCAGGTTCTAAGCCGAGTAGATGCCAGAGCATCTCTGACCAAACCGCCGCACCGGTTGGCACATGCCATTCCCAAGTTCCGACCTGCGCTGATTCCTGGGCTAACAACAAGCGACTCTCACTCTCGCGCAGGGCTTCCTCTGTTGCTTTGCGCTCGCTGATGTCTACCGCAGAACCAATGTAGCCAATGAACATCCCGTCCGGCGTGAAGCGCGGTACACCTGTGTCCAATACCCAGCAATATTTACCATCATTACGCCTGAGCCGGTATTCCATCTGAAAGCCCTGTCGTGTAGCGAAGGCGGTACTGTATATGTCCCAGCACTTGTCATGGTCATCGGGATGAATGCCTTCCGTCCAGCCATTGCCTATTTCCTGTTCGAGTGTTCGGCCCGTGAATTCCAGCCAACGTTTGTTGACATATGTACAAAGCAGATCTACGTCAGAGACCCAGACAAAAACTGGTGCATGGTCAGCCATAGCGCGAAAACGCTCTTCACTCTCTTGCAACGCTATTTCACGACGAATCAACTCAGCGCGGGAGTGAGCATCTTCCAATTCCCAGGGCAATTGGTAGAGATAGCCCGGACGCTTTACCAGATAACTGGTGGCGCCCCGGTTGAGGCACTGAGCAGCGACCTCTTCATCGCTCTCACTGCAAAGCAGGATCACGGGCGCGTCTAACCGCAATCCCTCACGCAATTCTCTCATTGCTTCAAGCGTATTGAGTTCTGGCAGGTCAATATCCAGCAAGAGAACGTCGTAGTGAGTCGATTTCGCGTTTTCCAGAAGATAGAAAGCCGCACTAGCAAATGAGACAGCATTTAATTGGATGTGATCAGCGTTTAGTGCAAGATGACGACGCGTCTCGTCGACCACTGACTGTTGATGTTCCGCATACAACACGTTTAACGGACGCGCGCGGCGGGCCGAGTCGACGCGGTAATGATTCAAGGCACTTTCAAGTATGGCCGGCAGACGCTCCAGATAATCCTTGCGCTTAGCAACATAATCGTCCGCGCGGGCTTTGAGCGCTGCGACTGCAGTGTCTTCATCACCCAGGCCCGTAATGACTACTACGGCGACGGGTATGGCGCTTGAGCGAATGTGATTGAGTAGAGAAATCCCGTCACCATCACTCAGATGCATGTCGGTCAGCACGAGATCAAGCGGCGCTAACTCGAGTTGAGAGAGCCGTGCCAACGCGGCTTCGATTGTGGGTACCACCTCCACTTCAAAGGATCGCCCTGCCCTGCGCAACATGCGCACGGTGATGTCGGCATCACGCAAATCGTCTTCGACGTAGAGCAACCTCATCTCTTTATCTCAGACCCGTGTTCAAGGCGCACCAGTAGACCTCAATCTGCGAGGCTACTTCCATGAATTTGTCGAATTCAACGGGCTTGACTATGTACGAGTTACAGCCGAGCTTATACGCTTCTTCGATGTCGCGGTCTTCCGCCGAGGTCGTCAGCACCACCACAGGGATCGCGGAGTACTTCGGGTGACTCTTAAGGCGCTGTAAGACCTCCAACCCATTGATCTTTGGTAGCCGCAAATCCAACAAGACTAGAACGGGAACAGGGTCACCAGCGTCCCAGCGTTCAATGTACGCCAGCGCTTCTTCACCATCCCGCGCTTGCTGGATCGGATTCAGCACGTGCCGGCGCGCAAACGCCCGCTTGGTTAAATCAAGGTCGACGGCCCGGTCTTCCACAATGAGGATTGGACTATATGAGTTTTTTCCCACCATCATTTTGGGATCTCCAAATAGAATGTCGCCCCGTGACCCAGCTCGCTCTCTCCCCACGCTTTTCCTCCCATCCGTTCCATCGCTTTACGCACAATCGCCAGTCCGATGCCTGTACCTGGATATTCCTCCGACCGGTTGAGTCGTTGAAAGATATCGAAGATGCGATCCTTGTACTTCATATCAAAACCCACTCCGTTATCACGTACCCAGAGCCGGCAATTCTCCGCCGTCTCATCTGCACCGATCTCTATTTGCGGTTGCGGGCTGCCTTTCGTGAACTTGATCGCGTTATCAAGATAGTTCTTCAGCGCCTGGCTCAGCCCGTTCGCATCAGCGCGCACCACGCCCCCGTTAACATTTACTGCCACGTTAATTTCCTGGCCCACTTCGCGTTGTTTCTGGGCCACGACGGAATCGACGAGAGACTTGA
The DNA here is from genome assembly GCA_035263325.1 of Pyrinomonadaceae bacterium. Lineage (GTDB taxonomy): Bacteria > Acidobacteriota > Blastocatellia > Pyrinomonadales > Pyrinomonadaceae > PSRF01. The sequence continues at coordinate 12,560 of DATFRK010000011.1, forward strand.
GTTCAATCCGATCTGTTTGCAGCTCCCGGCGCTCGAGTCTTGAGTAATCGAGCAGATCCTCGATCAACTGGTCCATCTCTTCACTCGAAGTACGAATTGTCTTCAGGAAAGCACGACCTTCGTCATTGAGCTGGTCGAGGTGGTCTTCGAGCAGCAAACGACTATACCCGTCAATTCCGCGCAACGGAGCTTTGAGATCGTGAGCGACTGAATACGCGAAGGTCTCCAACTCCCGGCTCTTGGCATCCAGCGCAGCAGTGCGAGCAGCGATCCGTTGTTCCAGTTCCGTATTGAGTCGATCGAGTGACTCTTTCGCAAGACGGCGGCGCCGGCGCTCAACCAGTAGTACCAGGATCAGAATAGTTTGAAACAC
>DATFRK010000012.1:0-5706 GCA_035263325.1 Pyrinomonadaceae bacterium
AACCGACCGCGGGCGCAATCGGCAATTGGCAATTGGCAATCGGCAATCTACTCACTTCTTGGTTTTCTCAACATTGGGCAGGGCCTGCTCAGGTGCAGGACGTTGTGGGGGGTGATAGAGAAGTACTGCAACTTCTTCCAATTGATCAAGTCGGGCACCTGGGCGAATAAGAATATCATGAGGTTGAGTGGCAGTGCCGTTCTTAACGTCAACGACCTCGCCAACATTCAAACCAGGCGGATAAATTCCGTCCTGACCCGTAGTCATCACATAGTCGCCCTTCTCAACCTTCTCAAGACCAGAAACATAACGCATCTCTATTAGACCGATATCGGGCCGACCTCTAACTGAACCCATGGCGCTCGATTGTCCCAGTTGACCAACAACGGCACCTGCGCCGGCCTTCTCATCAGTTACTAACATGACCTGTGCGGCCCAGGGACTCACGGTAATCACGCGACCGACAATTCCTGTGGAAGTGACAACCGGATTGTTGATCGCTATGCCGGAACTGCTGCCACGGTTGATTGTGATTGTATTAAACCAAACTGAAGGGTCCCTGGCGATCACCCGGGCCGGCACCGAGTCGAATCCCGTCTTCTCCTTCAGGTTCAACAACCCCTTCAAGCGCTCGTTCTCGGCACCCTGTTGTTGGGCGTTGCGCAATTCAAGCTGCACCTGGGCCAACTGCTGCTTGAGTTGCTCGTTTTCCTGGGCCGTACTATGAAAGTTGAAGATCTGGCGGAAGAAATTAGAGGTCGCGCCACTGGTTTTCGAAGCCGCACTTTGCAGCGGTGAGGCGAGGCCCTGGGTCCATACTCTCATGAAGAGTTGACGGCCTTCAGCGTCGCGAGCGTCGAAGGCCATTATGACCAGGTTGGTAAAGAGCAACGCCGCGAGCCAGATAGGTGCTCGCTGTCGCATCTCTTTTTGGGTTCGAACTGTGGCCATCGATCAGTAGTGTTGTAAGACCGGCCGGCTGCTGGGAATGTGACAGTCCCTCAAATATCCTCACATGCCGCTAGTCATGGTGTTTTCCCACTTCACCCGCTTGAGCAAGTCGAAGTCTGAAAGCATCTTGCCGGTACCCAACACAACTGAAGCGAGCGGATCGTCAGCCAGCGAGACCGGCAAACCGGTTTCGATTGAAAGTCGCTTGTCGAGGTTCTTGAGTAATGCGCCACCTCCGGTCAGGACAATTCCACGCTCGACAATATCAGCCGACAGTTCTGGCGGCGTTCTTTCAAGCGCCACGCGCACCGCGTTAATAATCGTGGAAATCGAATCCGCGAGAGCCTCGCGTACTTCTTCGTCCGTAATCGTGATCGTTTTAGGAATGCCTTCGATCAAGTTACGACCACGGACTTCGTATGAGAGTGGTTCATCCAGCGGATAGGCCGAACCCAACTCAATCTTAATCGCTTCGGCAGTACGTTCGCCAATCAGGAGATTGTACTTACGCTTGATGTACTGAATGATCGCTTCGTCCATCTCATTGCCCGCCACCCGCACCGCTCGCGAGTAGACGATACCGCTCAAGCTGATGACTGCAATGTCCGTCGTACCGCCTCCGATGTCGACCACCATGTTGCCATGAGGTTCGGTGATCGGAAGCCCGGCGCCGATCGCCGCGGCCATCGCTTCTTCCACTAGGTAGACTTCCGAAGCCTTGGCGCGATAGGCGGAGTCTTCAACCGCGCGACGCTCAACTTGAGTTATCTCGGACGGGATACCGATCACGACGCGAGGGCTGACCCAGGTTTTTCCGTTATGCGCTTTGCGGATGAAGTGTTGGAGCATCTTCTCCGTCACTTCGAAGTTAGCGATAACCCCGTCCTTCATGGGCCGAATGGCGACGATGTTGCCCGGCGTACGGCCAAGCATGTCTTTGGCGTCTCGTCCCACGGCTTCGACCTGGTTGGTCACTTTATTAATAGCTACGATTGAAGGCTCTGACACAACAATGCCGCGGCCTTTTGCATAAACGAGGGTATTAGCCGTACCGAGGTCGATCGCCAGATCGCTCGAAAACAGACTGAAAATAGATTTAAAGGCCATCTATGGTTGATTCACTTCCCGTGATTGTTGAATGAAACTTCGGGTGGGATCGGCGGCAAACGTTAGTAACGAGCTAATCCCCAATATCCAACCGCGGTTGACCACGATACCCTGGCTTGTACGATGGGTTTGGTCTTTATACCTGGTATTGTCGGGCCAGCTTTTTACACCCTAGAACGCACCAAACACGTCCGAACTTCCTAAGATACACTGTGTATCCAGTAACCGTAAACCGGAAACTTCAACTGTGGATGGTCAAGCTGTAGATGAGGTTAGGGCTTCAGTCTTCAGGTTACAGGTTAGTTGTGCCCGTCGGGTGGGCGGGATTCCGACACGCTTCGATTAGCCTGCTGTTTCGGGTTGGGCAATCGCAGCCTCATCCTCTAACTCTGGCCTAACTTCTCGTTGCGCCAACCCAGCCGCAAAACGAACACAGTTCTTGTTGGCTGCCTTGGCCTCGTACATCGCAGTATCGGCGCAGGCTATCAACTGCTGCGGGGACGAGGCATGTAACGGGAAGGCCGCGACCCCAAAACTGGCAGTTAGGGAAAGATGCAGACGCCGCCCACCGTTGAAGTGGTAGTGCTCGATCTTCTCGCGTATGCGTTCGGCCACGATGCCGGCCAGTTCTGTGCCTGTATCGGGGAGAACAATCACAAACTCGTCACCACCGTAACGAGCGACGGCGTCCGTGTCACGCACTGAAGAGAGAATCACCGTCGCCATTTCCATTAGCACGTGGGAGCCAACCAGGTGGCCGTGCTCATCATTGATTCGCTTGAAGTCGTCGAGGTCCAGGAACAAAGCAGCCACGCTTGATCCATAACGACGCGCGCGGCGAATCTCATTCAGCAGAAACTGGCGCAGGTAACGAGCGTTGTGGAGTTTCGTTAGATCGTCAGTCTGGGACAGGCGCTCTGCTTCGGCAATGCGCACCGCGTTGGCAAGAGCGGAAGCAATAGGCATCGACAGGGAGTCGAGTAGGGCCACTTCGGATTTCTTGAATGAACTGCCGCTGCCATCGCGTGTGCCTTCGATTACGCCCAGGATCCTTTCGCCACAGATAAGAGGCACGGCCACAATGTGCTGACCTCGTTCTTTCTTCTTGATGGTCCCCATGCCTGCTGCGGCCGACTTCGTAGCCTTTGATTCCGAGCCCAACGGCAGATCAGATTCTCCGGTTAGAAATCGCCGCCAGTCTTCCTGGCTCCGAGAGGGTTGTTGACCAGCTCTTCTCACTGCGACAGCTTCCAACATCGAACCGGCATAGCCTTTCGCTTCGGAGAAGAGGTAGACCACCCAACGGTCTGCCTGGATTAGTTGTTCGAGACCGGCGAGGGCAGTATTGGCGGCGCCGTTTTGGTCGGCGATGAAGTGGAGCGACGATACTAGATCGAAGGCTGCCCGGATGTGGGACCTACGGAGCTTAGCCGGCAGCGAAAGTGATCCTGCGGAAGGCTTCTTGGCGATCTCGGGTAGACGGAGTTCGCCGGTGCCGCCGTGACCCTCGATCTCCCTGAGTAGCGCCGGCAATTGCGCCGCTTTGTCGGCAATCGCCTTAAAACCCAATCGTTTCAGGGTCGTGCCGTCAAGACTGCGAAGGTTGAGACTTTGAAACCCATTCATATGACGGCGGCAGGCCACCAGCGGGGCGCCGGGCCAAAATGCCCTGGCGTGATCGATGGCTGTATGCAACTCCACCATATCGGCCCCTGGCACAACTTCATAAAGGACAGCCAGTGGCGGTGGTCCAAGATTTTCTGCCGCGCCCTCGGTCTCTCGTCGGCGCGCCAACTCGACCTCCAGCTCCACATCACGTAGTCCCTCGATCAGTGTTTTCACGCCTGCCGCTCGTAGCGCCTCAATCAACTCGTAAGCCGGGGCTTCATGAGCGTCGGTCAAGAGAATGACGTGTTCTGGAAGCGTTTGCATCGTTAGGCTTTTCCGCGGCGTCCCAACTGCACTTTGTACTGACTGCTGTTGCCCAACGGATCTTGTCCTTCCACCACGACCTCACGCAGGTTGCCTGAGGCTGAGATTTGAATCTGGAAAGAACCGTCGGTAGGCACAATAGCTTCACGTCCGCCGGCCCGAATCGTAGTTCCCGGTTCAGCCCGGCCGCTAATCAGATAAATGTTGCCCCCCAGGAACTCGGCACTCAAATTTGAAACGCTCACCTGTGATCCCGTACCCCGGGTCGCAACAACAAACTTCCGGGCGTCACTCCAGTCGCTAATCTGTCCGCTAGATGCAGTCGCCCGGACTCGCCAGAAATAAACTCCCGGACGTAGATCACTGGCGCTCAATTCAGTCGACACCAATTGATCTCGCTCAATCACTTTACCGTCGGCGACAAAGAACGGTGAGGTTGCAACCTCGACTCGATAGTACGCAGCTGTTCCTGATGGTGGTCGACCCCACTTGAGAGAGACGGTACCAGAGTTGTTAGAGCCAATGAAGACTTTTTCGAGATCGTGAGGTTCGGAAGGTTGCGGAGTGTCTAGCAAACGCTGGGGCGCAGCGATCGTGCCGGAATTATTTACCGAAACATACTGGCCACCCTGCAACGATGTTTTCTCACCAGTATGGTTGGAGACTTCAACCGCACCGGAGTTGACGCGAATTTCTTCCGTGCCTTCCGGGTTCACGCCAAAGCTCGCCCCTGTTTGTTCCCCAAGTTTGCTCTTGGTCTTGGGAGTTTCAACGACGTTCGTTGTGCCTTCGGGAAGTTGTTCCGTACGGACGTACATCTGACCGCTATCGACGACGACGTGTACGTTCGTTTTCTTGCCATCGTCTGCACGTGCGTTGTCGCGGACGATGATCGTGCTATTGGGTCGGACGACTAGTGAAGAACCATCGGCCATGCCGATACGGGCGCGGCCGTTAGCTTGAGTCTGCACGGTATCGCCTGGATACAGTTCGGTATCGCTATTGGCAGTGATGGTCTCGCGGGTGGCGGCGCGAATCACCCGAACCTCGCCTTCGAAGGAGATAAACCTTGCTCCTGCTACTTTGTCGACTTTGGCGACGTCTTTAAACGGATTTCCATAAATCCAGACGTAGAGGGAAGCGCCGACTGCAAGGCAGCACAGGAGGAAGAATGCGATGATCAGATAGAGGGCGCGTTTTTGAACAATCCACCAATCAAACGCAAATCGACTGGTTTTTGTGGCCATTATGGATTCGACTTAAGAGGGGCAAACAAAGTTGAGTTGCTTCGGGATGCGGGTCCGCAGCTCAAACGATGGGAAGTACTTGATCCGCACAATCAAGGGTGTGAAGTCGCGACTTTTTCCTGCTCGGGAGACCCGTCACAGCCGCTCAGTAGCTTCGGCTGCTACCTGGTTGGAAATCTAACATACTGAACGGCATCTGTTCAAGCATGTTTAATTTGTGAGATTTACGGGAGATACCACTGGGCTTCAGCGGTGGAGCTTCAGGTTCAACCTAATAAAAGAAACCACCGAATGTGTGCGTGGATACCACCGGGCTTTAGCCGGTGGAGCTTCAAATTCAACCTAGTCAAAGGGAACGCAGATTCGTGGTGGATACCACCGGGCTTTAGCCGGTGGAGCTTCAAATTCAACCTAGTCAAAGGGAACGCAGATTCGTGGTCGATACCACCGGGCTTTAGCCGGTGGAGTT
>DATFRK010000013.1:0-5523 GCA_035263325.1 Pyrinomonadaceae bacterium
CTCGGCGATCGCTCTGTACCCTGGTGGGCAGTTGCGTTTTCGATCGTGGCCACCGAGACATCGACCATCACCTTCATTTCCGTACCAGGGATCGCCTTCGCTCGCGGCGGCAACTTCCAGTTTCTGCAACTAGTATTTGGCTACCTGCTCGGCCGCATTGTCATCTCGTTACTCTTCATTCCCTCTTACTTCCGCGGTGAGTTGCTGACCGTTTACCAGCTACTCGATCGCCGTTTTGGCGGGAAAATTAAGGTGCTGGCCGCCTCGCTTTTCGTGGTGATGCGAAATATCGCTGACGGCATTCGCCTCTTGCTGACCGCGATTGTCCTGGCGGCCGTCTACAGTTCGTTTCAACCCGGGGCGAATGTCGAGGCCATTACCATCGCTTCAATCGTGCTGATCGGCGTGGCGATGATCGTGTTTACCTACTTTGGAGGTATGGAAGCGGTCATTTGGGTGGAGGTGGTGCAGCTGGGTATCTACATCGCTGGAGCGACCGCAGCGGCAGTAATTCTGATTCAGTCAATCGATGGTGGCCTGGCAAGCGCGACCGCAGTGGCTGAGCAATACGGTAAGTTCTCGCTATTTGACTTCTCGCTGGACGTCACCAAGACCTTTACTTTTTGGTCGGGCCTGATCGGCGGTTGCTTCTTGACGATGAGCACGCATGGCACCGATCAGTATCTGGTGCAGCGTTATCTCTGCACGGATCGACCACGTAGTGCCATTGTTGCCTTGTTAACCAGTGGCGCGATCGTCCTGGCCCAATTTATCGGTTTTCTGTTCATCGGAGTACTGCTCTTCGCTTTCTATCATCCGTATACTGATGGCGGTTATCTGACTGCCGCCTCTGCGGCGTTTCCCTTCAGTGGCGGCGACCGGGTGTTCCCGGATTTCATCACCAATCATTTGCCAACTGGACTTTCCGGGCTGGTGGTCGCGGCGATTTTTGCGGCGGCGATGTCCTCCTCATTGAATTCAATTGCCGCCACTGCGGTCAACGATCTATATCGCCCACTGCGCCCGCGCCTGACTGATCGTCACTACCTTAAAGTTTCGCATGTGCTCACTTTGATCTGGGGTGTCGTCCAAATTGGCGTAGCGCTTGTTGTGCGCCATCAATCACGTTCTGCCCTGGACCAGGCACTGTCGATCGCCTCGTTGATCAATGGACCGGTTTTGGGCGTATTTCTGGTTGGCACTTTCCTGCGCCGGGTCAGCCAGCCACCCGCATTGATCGGCATGGCCGTAAGTATCGTCTCAATGCTCTATATCTATTTTGCTACCAGGATTGCCTGGACGTGGTACGTCTTGTTGGGGAGTTTGATCACCCTGGTGGTGGCGTGGTTGGCGAGCTTTGCGTTCGCGCCCGCACCAGCAAACAAGCGCGACGAACTGGCGCCGGCGGTCGCGACAGACGATTCGATTTAGTATTTAGTAACAAGGGGAAGAACTATTCCGAATGTTTAGAAAGTTGTTATTAACCTTAGCGCTGTTGCTGCCGCTGATCGTGGTGGTACCGCAAAGTGCAGCTCCAGTCTCCTTACAAAAGCCGCGTCTCAACGTCGAGCCGTTTAAACGTGACGCTTCGTCGAAAGCCGTCAAGTGGGCCAACGAGCAGTTGCGCAAGATGTCGTTGGAAGAAAAGATCGGGCAACTGATCTCAGTCGGAATTAACGCCACCTTTCTCAATCAAGAGAGTGAGGCCTACCGAGCGCTCAAACACCAGGTCGAGGATAATCATGTTGGTGGCATCATACTTTTCCGGGGACCAGTTTATGAATCGGTTGTGTTGGTAAACCGGATGCAGGAAACGTCTCGCTATCCCCTCTTGATCTCGGCAGACCTCGAAGCGGGCGCCGGAATGCGCTTCGACGACACTGTAAACTTTCCCTGGAACATGGCTGTCGCTGCCACCGGAAACCCCGATTACGCTCGCCGACAAGGTGAAATAACCGCCAGAGAAGCACGAGCGTTGGGTGTGCAACAGATCTTCGCCCCGGTGGTCGACGTCAATAACAACGCTGCTAATCCCGTAATCAATGTTCGCTCCTATGGTGAGAACCCGGCCGACGTTGCCCGTTTTGCGGCGGCCTTTACGAAAGGCGCCCAGGCCCAGGGCGTGATCGCCACGGCGAAGCATTTTCCCGGTCATGGCGACACTGCCACTGACTCGCATCGCGGCTTACCAGAGATCAACGTCAGTCGCGATCGTTTGAATAACGTGGAATTCGTTCCTTTCCAGGCGGCTGTAAACGCCGGCATCGGATCTGTGATGGTGGGCCATATCGCCTTGCCGCAGATTGACGCGACCACAATCAAACCGCTGCCCAAGGTCGCCAAGGCAAAACCGATAGATACCGATGAAGGCTCCGAAATAATTGAGGACAAGGCGACGATGCCGGCCACCATGTCGCCGATTGTCGGCGGCATCCTCCGTAACGATCTGAAGTTTCCCGGTCTAATTGTGACTGATGCCCTCAGCATGAGTGGTTTGACAATTTATTTTACGCAGGAGGAGGCTGCGGTTAGGGCCCTCGAAGCAGGCGCCGACATGTTGCTCAAGCCCGCTGATCCCGATGCTACTTTTCGCGGTGTGCGCGACGCGGTGAAGAGTGGCCGTTTGACTGAAGCGAGAATTGAAGAATCAGCACGCAAACTGCTGGCAGCAAAGTATGACCTGGGGTTAGTAACCCAACGAGTAACGCCGCTGGAAGGAATCGATCAAACTGTTGGTAGCAAAGACGTGGTTACCCTGGCGAGTGAGATTGCTGAACATGCCATCACGCTGGTGCGAGACGACGACAAGCTCTTGCCGCTTGCCAAACTCAAACCCGAGGCGCGCATTCTCAATATCGTTTTGACCAACGGTGACGATCGGACCACGGCCGCAAGCTCCTTTGTGGCGCAGATGAACCACGAGGGAAGAAAATTGGAGACTATTGCATTCGACGAACGTTCAACTGATCAGGAAGTGCAGAAAGCGTTGGAACACGCGCGTTCGGCCGATTTGGTCATTGCTTCCTTGTACAGCAAGGTGCGCAGTGGGCAAGCCCGGAGTACTGGTCTACCAAAACCCGGCGAGCGAGTGCTGTCCTCATTAATAGCTGCTAAGACGCCGCTGGTAGCCATCAGCTTTGGCAATCCTTACCTGCTGCAGAGTTTTCCTGGGATTCGTACCTACCTGGTGACGTATGGTGATATGCCAAGTTTGCAGGAAGCGGCGGCGCTCGCGATCCTGGGAAAGATTGATATAGTCGGCAAGTTGCCCATCTCCCTGCCCGGACTTTATCCGCGCGGTACCGGAATTCAGCTTCACGCCGTGGGAGCGCAGGCGGCTAGCTTGCCGTAGACCTGCTGTAGACTTCGACGCGAAAATGCAGCGAGCCGCCTGCGCTCCCAAGTTTTCTATGACCCAAAAAACAATTTCATTCTTGTTGCTGGTTGGTCTAACTGTTTCACTGTTGGCCCAACCAAGCCTGGCACAGTTACCAGGCGCCAAACCTGCAACTGTCGCCGTTTCCGCGGCGCAATTGGCCCAAATGGATCCGGTAATTGAGGCCGAGATCGCCCAGCACCATTTGCCCGGCGCGGTGGTACTGGTGGGACGCAAGGGCCGCATTGTTTGGGACAAGGCCTACGGTTCGAGAGCCCTCGAGCCTGCGCGAGAAGCAATGACCACGGACACGATTTTTGATCTCGCCAGCCTGACAAAAGTAGTCGCCACTGCCACCAGTATCATGATCCTGGTTGAGCGAGGGAAGTTGCGTTTGAATGATCCAGTCTCGCTCTATATTCCCGACATAAAAGGTGAAGGTCGCGAACGGATTACCATCGAGCAGTTGCTTACCCACCGCGCCGGCTATGCGCCTGACTTCGATCTGCGCGAACGTTGGACCGGCTACGACGAAGCTATCAAACACTTGCTCAAGGAGCCGCTGCGTAACGCGCCGGGAAGCCGTTTCGTTTACAGCGACATCTGCTTCATTACTTTGGGCGAAGTCGTGCATCGCGTCAGCGGACTGCCGCTCGACAGGTTCGCGCAACAGAACATCTTCTTGCCACTGGGAATGAAAGACACCGGCTTTCGTCCGGCGGATGCACTCAGGGTTCGCATTGCGCCCACAGAAAAACGACGCGGTCAGTTAAGTTACCTTGGCGATTCCAGCGACAACGCAGGCGCCGCGGGCGAAGTGTGGTTGCGCGGGCAGGTACATGATCCAACCGCTTATCGCATGGATGGCGTCGCGGGACACGCAGGTCTTTTTTCAACGGCCAACGATCTCTCCATTTACTGTCAGATGATTTTGAATGGCGGTCAGTATCACGGAGTTAGAGTCCTGTCTCCGTTGACGGTTGCGGAAATGACGCGTCCTCGGCTGGTCAACAACAATGGCGGCACTCGTGGATTGGGGTGGGACATCAACACGAGCTACTCCAGTAATCGAGGCGATCTTTTCCCCCTCGGCTCGTTTGGTCACACCGGTTTTACCGGCACCTCGATCTGGATCGATCCGGCCAGTGAAATGTTTGTTATTTTTTTGAGTAACCGCGTGCATCCAGACGGTAAGGGTGATGTTGGTCCATTGCGTGGCCGGGTCGCAACTATTGTTGCGGGATCGGTGACCGATACCGCAGTGGTTACGCGGGCGCGCGCTGAATCGTCTGCCTACTATGAAGAACTGGTTAAGAGCCTGGAGCGGTTTCCACCTGCCGGCCTCGACGCAACCACCGCGGGAGTCAAGGTGCTTACGGGCATTGATGTGCTGGAGCGCGATGGTTTCAAACAACTTGCCGGCATGAAGATTGGCCTGGTGACGAACCACACCGGGCGAGATCGCGACGGTCGCCAGACCATCGATGTGCTGAACAACGCCCCGGGGGTGAAACTGGTGGCCCTGTTCTCACCGGAGCACGGTATTCGGGGATTGGCTGATGAGAAGGTCTCCGACTCGAAAGATGACGCGACCGGGCTGCCGATCTATTCGCTCTATGGGGACACGCGGCGACCAAGGCCTGAGCAGCTAAAGGATCTCGACGCGCTGGTGTTTGACATCCAGGATGTTGGGGTACGTTTCTACACCTACATTTCGACCCTGGGGTACTTGATGGAAGAAGCCGCTAAGGCGCAGCGACCAGTCTTCGTGTTGGACCGGCCTAATCCAATCGGGGGAGTCGAAGTAGAAGGACCAACTGCGGATGCAGACAAGCTCTCGTTCACTTCCTATCACACCATTCCCGTGCGCCATGGGTTGACCATGGGTGAATTGGGCCAACTCTTCAATCAGCAGCGCAAGATCGGTTGTGACCTGCGTGTGATTAAGATGGACGGCTGGCGGCGGTCGATGTGGTTTGATGAAACAAACCTGACCTGGATCAATCCTTCACCAAACATGCGCAGCCTCACTGAAGCGACACTTTATCCGGGCGTGGGCTTGCTCGAAACGACAAATGTTTCTGTTGGTCGCGGTACTGATACGCCGTTTGAAGTCGTAGGCGCGCCGTGGATTCAGGGTGATCGAC
>DATFRK010000014.1:0-4454 GCA_035263325.1 Pyrinomonadaceae bacterium
GACGAGGCGGGCGATCATTGCGCTGATAGCGGTGCAGGCGATGACGCCGAATGCCCTCGCTGACCATTTCGATACGACAAGACAGGCGGTTTCGAAGCATCTACGGATACTTACGGAATGCGAGCTTGTGACGCAGGAGCAGAAAGGGCGGGAGATCTATTACCGGCTCGAGATCGACAAAATGAAAGAGATCGACGAATGGCTGGAGCAAGTGCAAGAGATTTGGGAAGGCACCTACAAGCGACTCGACGCGTTACTCGCCGAGTTGAAGCAAGCACAGAAAGAGGAGCGAAAGAAATGAAACCTGCTGAAGTGAGCACGCCGTCAGATCGAGAAGTGCTGGTGAAACGGAGCTTTGATGCGCCGGTCAATCTGGTGTGGCAGGCGTATACGGATCCCGCGTTGATGCGTCGTTGGCTAACGGCCATGCCCGGATGGTCGATGCCGGTTTGCGAGATGTCGACCCATGTGGGTGGAAAGTACCGCTGGCGCTGGCGAAACGACGAGAATGGCCAGGAGTTTGGGTTCACGGGAGAGATGCTAGAGGTCGCGTTGCATTCGAAGATCGCGCATACACAAATCTACGACCCGGGCGACGGTGAATTTGGCTCGATGGGAGATGAGCCGACGATTATCACGGTCACGTTCAACGAAACCAACGGGATCACGAACGTCGCGACCACGATCAAGTATGCTTCGAAGGCGGATCGCGATGCGGCGATGTCGACCGGCATGACGGATGGAATGGAGATGAGTTACCAGTCGCTGGATGGGTTGCTGGCAGGTTAGGTCGCGTTGCATTGCTCACGCACCTTCGCTCGTTTTCGACAGAACGGCCAACACTATAGCCGTCGATTGCGAGGAGCGTCATTCGACTTACTTGAAATAACACTTGCCCAATGCGAGGAATGAAACATGAAGACAACAGCTTTTTTCCTTTCGATGCTTGTGACAACGTTCCTGTCGGGTGTCGTATCGGGGCAGCAAAAACCAACTACGGGCTACGCGCCGGTCAACGGACTCAAAATGTATTACGAGATCCACGGGAGCGGCGAGCCCGTGGTGCTGCTCCACGGCGCGTTCATGTCGATCTCGGGCGACTGGAATGATTGGATCAATGAACTTTCCAAAACGCGGAAAGTGATCGCCGTCGAAATGCAGGGCCATGGGCGAACAGCCGACATCAAGCGCGATCTGACATATGAAAACCTCGCCGACGACGTGGCCGGGCTGCTCGATTATCTCAAGGTCCCGAGCGCGGACATCGTTGGTTACTCCTTAGGCGGCGGCGTCGCGCTGCAGTGTGCGATCCGCCATCCGGAAAAGGTGCGAAAGGTTGTCAGCATTTCAGCGGTGATCCGCAGCGACGGCTGGGTCAAGGAAGGGCAGGATGCATTAGCCAAACTCACGGCTGACGTGTTCAAAGGCACTCCTATGGAAGCCGAATATAAACGCTTGAGCCCGACACCCGACAAATTTCCTGATTTTGTAAAGCACGTGGTCGCGATCGCTAGCAGCTCATACGATTTTGGCGCCGACAATCTCAAGGCTACCAAAGCCCCGATGTTCTTCATCCACGGCGACGCCGACGGCGTGCGGCTCGATCACATCGCGGAAATGTACCGCCTGAAGGGCGGCGGCGATGTCCACGGCGACATGCGTCCGCGCTCGGAGTCGAGATTGGCAATCTTGCCCGATACAACACACGTCACGCTGATGAACCGTAGGCAAACGATCGTCCCGATGGTAAACGACTTTCTCGATGCGAAGCCCAAAAGTAATGAACAGACTTCACGTTAGACAATGAAACTCGATGAACTCGACGAACTCAATGAACCTAACGTTATCTATTCTGATCGGCGTTCATCCCGCGCTTATCTGCGGCTAATATTCTCAATTTGAACGAACGAAACTATAACTAAGCGTCCCGATGACCCTGACCGGTTCGCCCGACAGCAGCGTAGGCATAAACCTCGCCAGGCGCGCTGCGTTTACAGCTGCCGCCTGCAGACGTCGCGGGCCAGAGACAGCATTGGCATCAACTACACTGCCTTGCTCGTCGACTAAAACCCGAACCAGCACAACACCAGTCACTTCACCTGCCGGAACTTCCGGTTGCGGCAGATAGATCGCCTTGCCATTCAACAGACCGCCTGCGATTGGCCCACGTTTTTGACCGGGCTGATCAGCCTGTGGTACCGGATTCTGCTGTTGATTGTTAGTCGCAGCGACATCGTTAGCGTTCTCTTTATTCGGCGTGGGCGGGTCGGTCTCGCCTTCTGTCCCAGCGTTCTGTTGTTGGTTCTTGGCTTCCTGGCCCGTATTCGCTTTCGGATCGACGTCGGTGCTGGCCGTGATCTTTGCCGGGTCGTTTACGCGCTCGGGCAGTTGGAATGAGCTAAGGAATTTTTGATCCAGAGCATCGTCCTTTTTAGTGTTCAGTGTAACAATCGCGTAGAAGCGCTTCTTCGTCACAATCGTGTCGACGGATCCGCTCAGGTCGCCAAGAGTCATCTTGTAGGATCTGCTGCCGTGACCGCGAAATTGACGGCTGGTGACGAGTATCAGTTTAGTAGGCGTTTCTTTTGATCGAACCTTCGACGGGAAGAAAGTTTTGAATGCATCGACATACGAATTGAATCGGGCGAACTCCGTGTATTGCGCAGGATCAGATTTAATGCCGCTCAACGACGCGATGGCGAGCACGGGGCCCGCGGACGAGGTTGCCAGATAAAACCGCGCGCTGAGTTCCATCTTGTGATACGGGAAAGTGGTCGACTCTGTGGTTCGATTCTTCGGCATTAAGACCGTAAATTCTTCGTTCTTGGGGCTCAAAGTCTCCCATTCCTTAAAAACGTCGGCAGCGGGCTTTTGAGCCTGCGCCGAAAGCGCGAAAGCGCCGAGCAGGAGAATTGCGAGTGCCAAATGTAATCGACGAGAATGCATGTGATTACCTCCTTCAGCGTTGAGCTTGACCACGAGGAGAGCAGGCCTTCCCCCATGTTATTTCGACGGCGGTGTTACTTCCCGGCTAACAGGACCTGACTAAACTTCTCATCGGGGATGTGCAAAGTTTCGTTCAGTTCTTTTAGTCGCCTAAAGTACTGGAACGCAACGTGAGGTGCCCGGTAATTCACCGCAACCTCGTCGTCAATGCGCCAGGTTAGCTTATATAGCTTGATCCTCTCGCCGCAGCGATTGAGGCTTTCAGCGATCTCCCTCAGGAGAACGCTGTTGTTCAGATTCATGGCATACCTGGTGCCCGAATACAGCAGCGCGTCTTCTCGGCCGCGTCGCTGCCAGGTCTTTGCGATCTTCAAGCTTCTTTCGAACTGGGGCTTTGTGATCTCAAGCCGAAGCATGACATCAGACTCCGTTCTGGATTCCTTCATGAACTGGTTAACCAGGTCGCGTGGGACGGAGCCGATCTTCTTTCTTCCGTCCTCGAAATAGAGACCTATTGTCTCAATCTCCGACTGCCGTCCATCGGTCTTGATCAAAATCGCGAAAGCTGGGCCACCATCGTGGATCGTTCCTTCGCGCCCCGCGAAGACAATGAAGAACTTTTCCAGATCCGCCCTGACCCACCGTACCGGTCCCGATACGGACTTTACGGTTAGGGTGGTCTCGTCATAGTCGGTGATCTCCACCGAGGTGGTCCCCGGCGCGAAGACGCCACCCTCATTCGCCGCCGTTACAGTAATGACCTTTGGCGCCTTGGGATTATCCAGTTTGTAAACCGCTCTCGCTGTTTCACGAACTTCTGAACTCGTTCCCTCGCTCGACGGCACTAGCACAGACAGGGATCCATTCGGCTCAAAGCGATAAAACATGTCGCTCGTGTCCATCTTCCAGGTGCCGGTGATATCGAATTCGCAGCGCTGCTGGCCGTAGACCGTCACGCCCACAAGGGCCGCCAGGAGCGGGAGAAAAAGCATGCGTCTCATCTGATACTCCTCAAGACCTGTTAGTAACGTTGATTCTTGCTCATACCACTCTTGCCGCGCCGGTCTTCGTACCAAAGCGGTTTCGGCGGCCTGTTCACCGCGCAGATAAAGCGGAGAATAAGAGTAACCCGTTGTTACTCTTATTCTCTCGGGCATTCAGTTCAGATGGTCTCTTGACTCTTGCGGCTCGCTCTGGTTGGCGAGTCCGTTGAGTAGATCGCTGATTCCTCTTTTTACTCCGAGCCAAGCGAGCTGAGCCAAGTGGGCAACATGTCCCCCTTGTTTACTATCTTGTCTATCTTGGCCTGGGCGATCTCGTTTTCCCGCAGCCTTACACTGAGGGGTTTGAATGGACTCGCAAACGAGACGACCTGCTTCATAGTTTTCACACTGGCAAGCGCTGAGCAGCAGGACCAGCGATTGATTGAGTCGTTGATCACGCGGATCATCCTGGTGTGCTGGTTGACGTCCGAGTCGATACCCGGATGTTGCCAGTTGAAGATTCTG
>DATFRK010000015.1:0-2038 GCA_035263325.1 Pyrinomonadaceae bacterium
CAAGGTAGTCGGGAATGAATGCCGGCGCCACCCCAAACTTCGCCCGCACCCCTTCCGCATCCCGTATCACTCCTCGTCTGCCATCCACCTGCACCACCCGATCTTCGACAACACACTGCGCCAGGTCTTTATCAGGCGTCCAGATGCAGACTTTCTCGACTCGCTCATCCAGCGCTGCCAGGTGTGCCGCTGACGCGAGCGCATCGTCAGCTTCGAGCTCAACCATGGGCCAAACCGTCACGCCCATCGCAACCAGGGACTCTTCCAAGGGAATGAACTGCGAACGCAACACCCGCTCAATTCCCGCACCAGTCTTGTAGCCGGCCCACATCCCGTTCCGAAACGATTCGATGACGTGGTCTGTGGCTACTCCGACATGGGTCGCTCCGTCTTCAAGTAACTGCACGACGGAACGTAGGACGCCTCCCACCGCGCCATAAGGAGGATCAGTCTTTTTGAACCGGCGAATGCCGTAAAAATGACGAAACAGTTCGTAGGTACCGTCAATGAGATGAATGATCATGTTGTCCACAGATTACACCGATTAAGCAGATTCACTAAAAACATTGAGAGAACGTTGTTTCCAACTCAATTTCCAATTGTTAGATCGAGCCTTAGTTTCAATTAAGGAGCTAGTCGCAACTCAAATAACAAGTTGGCCTGACATCGGAGCCGCCATCAGTCGCGCAAGTTTAAGCGTCCTGATGGCGCTCCGTCTTTATTCATTTCTTTGGAGACCCATTGTTTGACTCTCATTCTCAATTTGACTCCAAACGCTTCTCTTCTCCATCATCTAACTACTGACCCGCTTCGAAACATCAAATTGTGCATTAGTGTATTATGTCTTACACCGTTTGAGTCTTAGTATGTTCTTCGCTGTGGGTTCGATCTGCCAGTCTTCGTAACTCGTGCTAAGTCAGCAAAACATTACCCAGTCGCTTCAATCACCAGCAGGGCGCTTCTTCGTCGTTGCGGTCGGTATCGCTATTGCGCTTGGTCTACTTTATGTCTTCGGGAAAGAGGTGCGAAAGATCCCGGCCAAACTGTTTGTGCTGATGGCCACCGCGTTCCTGGACATGATTGGCAACCTGATGATCCTTCCGCTGCTGCCTTTCTATGTGAAAGAGCTCGGCGGCCCGGGTGTTAACGTGCTGGGTATTCACCTGGGCATTGGCATCATCTCCGGTTTTATAGTGGCCTCGTTCACCGTGGCCCAACTACTGAGTGCGCCGCTCTGGGGCCGCTTTTCCGATCGAGTAGGGCGGCGCCCCACCTTGCTAGTCGCCTTAGCCGCCTCCGGTATTGCCTACTTGATCTTCGGTTTCGCTCACTCTCTGTTTGTTCTGTTTTTATCGCGAATTGTGCAGGGCGCCGGCGGCGGAACTGTGGGCGTAATTCAAGCGTACGTGGCCGACTCGACCCAACCCGAAGATCGAGCACGCGCACTTGGTTGGCTGTCCGCCACCACGAATCTCGGGGTGGTACTGGGGCCTGTGCTTGGTTCGTTCGCAATTACTTTGGGCGAGCGCGATTTGCTGCCTGGGCCAGCTACTTTGCAATTGGGCCGTGCTGCTCCCGGTATCTTTGCTGCGGCTCTCTGCCTGGCCAATATCCTGTTTGCGGCTCGATACCTGACCGAATCGCGAAATCTTAGTGAGCACGCAGAGTCGACCGGGCCCCGTCCTTCTTCACGTCAGGCGATCTGGCGCGTGGTCTCGCATTCAGGCGAACCAGCATCACGACTGATCTGGACCTACGCCATCGCCATTGGCGCCTTTCAAGGGAGTTTTTCGGTCCTGGCTCTTTTTCTGAACGCCCGCTTTCAAGTTACCGAGAAGACAATTTTCTACTTCTTTGTCTATATCGGGCTCATCTCGGTCTTCTCGCGCGTATTAGTACTGGGCCGAGCGGTAGATTGGTTGGGTGAAGCGAAGCTTTCGCGGTTGGGACTTGTGCTCCTCGCCGGCGGAGTAGTCGGGATGCCGCTCGCGAGAAACTTGTGGACGTTAGCGTTTGCGGTGGCCCTAATCCCACTGGG
>DATFRK010000016.1:0-2299 GCA_035263325.1 Pyrinomonadaceae bacterium
GAACTAAGAACCGCCTCTCCGGATAGGCAGTGGCACGAGGGTAATGCCGATGATGTGGCGCTGATGCTACTGACCTCGGGCAGTACCGGACTGCCGAAGGGCGTGATGCTGTCGCACGGGAATATTCTCAGTCGCTCAGCAGGCATCGCTCAGTTTGATGAATTCTCTCCCGCCGATGTCTCATTCAACTGGTTTCCGCTCGATCACGTTGGGGGCATAGTGATGTTTCACACGCTTGCTGTTTATTTGCGGGCGAAACAGTTGCTGGCGCCCACCGATATGATCCTGCAGGACCCGTTGAAATGGCTCGATGTGGTTGATCAGTATCGAGTGAGTATCACCTGGGCGCCGAATTTTGCATTCGGATTGGTAAACGACAACGAAACAGAGATCAAATCGCGCAACTGGGACTTGTCGTCGCTGCGGTTCATTCTCAATGGTGGTGAAGCGATCGTCGCCAAAACAAGTCGTAGGTTCCTGGAGTTGTTAACACCGCACGGATTGCCAGCGAGTGCTATGAATCCGGCGTGGGGTATGTCGGAGACTTCGTCAGGGATCACGTCTTCTCATAAGTTTCGCATCAACACGACTTCGGATGAACAGTCGTTTGTCGAGGTCGGTGGCCCGATACCGGGTGCCGCGCTACGCATTGTCGACGCGCAGGACAACCTGGTGGCCGAGGACAAGATCGGCCGCTTGCAGGTAAAGGGAACCACGATCACCCGTGGTTACTACAAGAACGAAGAGCTCAATCGCGAAGCCTTTTCGCCTGATGGCTGGTTCAATACTGGTGACCTGGGTTTACTGCACGATGGCTGTTTGACGATCACCGGCCGGACGAAGGACGTCATCATAATCAACGGCATAAATTTCTACAGTCACGAAATCGAGGGAGTTGTTGAAGAGGTAAAAGGCGTCAACGTTTCGTTTACAGCAGCTACGGCCGTCCGCGAACCCGCTTTCGATACTGACCGTTTGGCGATTTTCTTTAACGCTGTCGAGTCCAGAAGTGCGTTGGAACTGAGTAGCGAAATTCGGGCGCACGTGCTGAATCGGATCGGGATCAACCCTGATTACATCATCCCGGTCGAGAAAGACGTTATTCCTAAAACCGCAATTGGAAAGATCCAGCGGCAACAACTGCGCGATCGATTTGAGGCCGGTGAATTCAAAGACCAGTTAAGACAACTTGATATCGAGAGTGGCAACGCTCGCACCATTCCGGATTGGTTTTTTCAAAAGCGTTGGCACCGGCGCGAAGAAGTAGTGCGGAATGGCGTCCTGATAGGCGGTACTTATTTGGTGTTTGCCGACCAGTTGGGCCTGGGCGAAAGACTTTGTAGCCAGTTGCGTCAATTAGGCAACCGCTGTGTTTTGGTAGAGCAGGGAAGCGACTTGCTTGAACTCGGACCAGATCACTATCGCCTGAATCCTTCCGTAGGCGCTGATTTCGGAAAGTTGATAGATTCCCTGGTTCAAGCGGATGCTTTGCCAAATAATATCATTCACTTGTGGCACTACGCAGATCATACGAGTGAAGTTGCGGCGCTACAACAAAGCGGCATTTACAGTTTGCTCGAGACTATCAAGGCTCTTGCCGCCACGTCTGTTGCTGACTACGGGTGCCGGCTTTTTGTAGTGAGTAGCCAGGCGCAACTGGTTAAACCGAACGAGCAAACTGAACCGGGGAAAGCGACAGTACTAGGATTCCTTAAAACGCTGCCACTGGAGCTGTCGTGGCTGGAACCGCGCCACGTTGACCTGCAGTTGGACCAACCGGAACCGAACGCACAACGAATTTGCGCAGAGTTGACCATACCCAAGACGCGGATGGAGATTGCTTACCGCGAGGGCCAGCGGTTTGTGGCGGCGCTAAAACAGGTGAACCTTTTGCAGCACGGGGCGCAAGATAACCCGCTCGAGCGCGGTGGTCTCTACCTCGTAACCGGTGGTCTGGGTGGTGTGGGTGCGGAGTTGTCGCGGTTTTTGCTCAGCAAATATGACGCTAAATTGGTGTTGATCGGAAAAACTCCGCTACCGCCGTGTGACGAGTGCGCCCAGCATGACCAACGGGAAACAGAGTTGGCTCAGCGGCTCAGTAATTTGACGGAGCTTGAGTCCATTCCGGGTCAAGTTTCTTATGAGGTCGTCGACGTCTGTGATCTCGAGGGTTTACGCCTGAGCGTTGCCAGGGCTGAGCAGCGCTGGGGGCAAAAGTTGGCCGGGGTATTTCACCTGGCCGGCGGACTCGGTGGCGAATCAAACCTGGAACGACACTGGACCACGATGGACGCGCATC
>DATFRK010000017.1:0-11481 GCA_035263325.1 Pyrinomonadaceae bacterium
CCTGGCAGGCGGCTTATTGGGGTCAGAACTATCCAAGGTTGCAAGCCATCAAAAAGAAATACGACCCGCACGGACTTTTCTTTGTTCATCACGGCGTCGGCAGTGAGGATTGGAGCGCCGACGGCTTCACAAGGTTATGAATTTATGGTTGATCTTAAGAAGGACATCAAGCCGGACTCTCTTCGCGGCAAAGGGTTACTGCCTTCAGGGATTGCTCCCGGCAATCTTCCCATCGCGGGCAGAAGTCGCGAGAGCATTCTCGCCGCGATGCGCTGCGAGGCCTTCGCAATTGGTCGCATCTCCCCGGAAAATGCCTTCGTAGTCCGTCATAGCGAGTCTGTCTACTACCTGTTTCTCAGGCCCGAATATAAAGGCTATCGCCGAGTTGCCGCGCTGAGATTTGGGGGTATTCCGCCTGAGCACGATATAGACCACGTTCACGCCAGGAATCTCGCGGCTCATTATGGGTATCGTTACGTTTTGGTTGTGCTGCTGCCAGAAAGCATCAATCGGCTGCACGGCATTTATGAGCAGCATCTTAAAGACATCAAACCCACCGATAAAATACCGGATGTATGCTTTGCTGATGTTCGTATTTTCGACAAGCTCCTGGGGCGAGATCCCAAGGTTCGTCGCTTACTTGGCAGCAAGGAATACGCCTACGACACTAAGGACAGAGTTGATTTGACGCTGGCACTAAATCAAAGCGGCCGTTGGAATATCGCCTTTGGCTTTGATCGGCCTGCTCCCGCCGAGTTCCTCAGTAGGTTAAGACCGTTGCGCAACTTTGAGTCATAAGTGGAAATGAAGGATGGGAGGATGCTGACAAGCCAATGAGCGTGATACCTCAGTACGTACTCGCGCCTTATATGCCAACTCCGCCCAAGGTGGTCCAGGGAATGCTTGAAATCGCCCGGGTATCAAATAACGACCTGGTTTATGACGTGGGCTGTGGCGATGGCAGGGTGGTGATAGCGGCCGCGTCACGGTACGGGGCGAGAGGAGTTGGCATTGACGTCGAACCGTATTGGGTAGAACAGTCGACGTCTAATGCGGCGGCGGCCGGGGTGACTCATTTAGTGCAATTTGAAGTGGCTGATGCGATGACACTCGATTTCTCTTTAGCGACCGTAATAACACTCTATCTTGTCGGCTGGTCCACGGCGAGGATCGTGCCGATCATAATGGACCAGGTAAGCGAAGGCACGCGGATAGTTTCACATAATTTCGGTTCGAGTGATTGGAAAGCGGCGCGGGTGGAATCGACCACCGATGAGGAAGGTGGCAGTCATACGCTCTATCTGTGGACGAAGTGAGCTCCCGAAGAGCGGTCAAAACAGGTTTTGGGATGAAGCAATCAATCGTACACATTGCTTTGGTCGTTAGGGATTACGACGAGGCAATCGAGTTCTACACTAAGAAGCTACACTTCACGCTGGTTGAAGATACTTTTCAGCCTGCACAGAACAAGCGTTGGGTTGTGGTCGCGCCTCCGGGATCAATTGGCACTACGTTGTTACTTGCCAGGGCCGCAAAGCCGGAACAGGCGACTTTCATTGGTAATCAGTCTGGAGGGCGGGTGTTCCTATTTCTCAACACTGATGATTTTTGGCGGGACTATCGGGAGATGGTTTCCCGGGGGATAAAGTTTGTGCGGGAGCCAAAACAAGAGACTTACGGCCTGGTCGCTGTGTTCGAAGACCTATATGGAAACCTGTGGGACTTGTTGGAATTCAGCAAGGAGCATCCGCTTGCCAGGCAAGGGATGTAACAACGTCATCGCGAGCGAACGCCTGGACTATGAACCATCCTGTTCTCTTAGTTATTGACATGCTCAATGATTTCTTTCAGTCAGGCCCCCTGGCTGAACGACGGAGCACCCTGGTTCATTCTCTCAACGAACTAGTGGCCCTGTTCCGCAGTCGAGAGTGGCCCGTGGTTTGGATTCGCCAGGAATTTGCGCCGGACTTGAGCGATGCCTTCTTAGGCATGCGCGATCAGCAAAAGATGATCACTATTGCCGGCACGGACGGATGTCACTTGCTGTCTGAACTTGACTATCAAGTTGGAGATCCTGTCGTTGTCAAAAAACGCTACAGTGCTTTTTTCCGAACAAACCTGGCAGACCTGCTTGCGTCGCTGCAACCAGATACACTCGTGTTGGCGGGGACCAACACTCATGCGTGTGTGCGCACGACTGCGATTGATGCCTACCAACGAGACTTTCGCGTAGTGATCGCCGCGGAGGCAGTGGCATCGTACGATGAAGAGCATCATCAGATCACTCTGCGCTATTTGCAGCAGGAGATAGCGCAAGTGCTGACTAACGCTGAGCTATCAGCCGCAGCCCACAGTAGTAACTTGGCCCAACAAATCCTGGGCCATCCAGAACCATGAACCCGAAACCGAAGTGCGTGATCGTCACGGGCAGACCGGGCTCGGGAAAGACCACTCTTGCCAGGAAGCTTGGGGAGCGCCTGTTCCTGCCGGTGATCAGCCGCGATGAGATCAAAGAGGGTTACGTCAACACTTACGGCGTCAAACACGACCAACTCCCGGCTGACACCAATGGCCTAGTTTCCGACTTGTTCTTCAGTCTCGTGAATCAATACCTTGACGGTAATGTCTCGCTTGTTATAGAGGCCGCATTCCAGCACGGGGTTTGGGAACCTCGAATCCTCAGGATCGTGGAGTTGTCTTGCGTCTGGATCATTTTATGCTCCGCTGATGACACAGTGGCCGCACGACGTCACCTCCAAAGAGGCTTAGAGAATCCAAAGAGGGAGTTTTATCACGGTGATAGACGTGTTGCTCATTACCGGAAAACAGGCGAAATCTTAGCTCCTGACAGATATGTGGCGCCGCAATTCGATGTACCAACAATTCAGGTCTCGACGGATGGAGAATACTTCCCTTCTCTTGATGAACTTGTGAAGCAGATTCAGGCTGATTGACGAAAGTTTAAAGCCTGGATTCATTTGACGCCGGTCATGAGGCAAACAGTCAGACTGTCTCACGCATTTCTTGCGACTCTCCTGGCCGCATCTGTAACCGTCCTCGCTACGCGTGGCCCAAATACCCGTCAGACCGTTGACGCCACGAAACTCAGCGGGACGTGGGATGTGTCTCTTCACGAAACTGACGGCGTCGAAATTGAGTTCCGCATGACCTTCAAGGTAGCCAACGCGGCTCCGCTTCGCTGGGAGGCTTACTCGCGTGCGGGCGCAGCTCGGGAGATGGTGAGCGGCAGTGTAGCGTTTCTCGGCAGACTCTCCGGCAAGATGCCACCACACGAAGCACTAATCTACATTGGTGATGGCACCGCGGAAGAACGCGGTGATGTTCTCACGTTAAAAGGTTCCCTTGAATCTCCGTTTCTCGGTAAACGCGACTTCAACGGCACCCTCGTGAATCAGGTTATCCACGCCGATCTCACTCGTGCTTCGTCCACCACCAAGGCCGGCACAATGGAGTTTGTGCGATCCGACTCCACGCAGCCACTACGCGATTATGCTGCTATTGCAGTGCGACTCGAGCAAGCAATTCGCTCTACTTTGTTCGATCCGGCGCTGGTTGAAAACCGAGACTTTGCCAAGTTTTTCGTAGAGTTGAAGCAGCGCTTTGGCGCAGCACGCGATGATCTAGACGCCATCGCTGCGTTTCAGGCTCTAAAAGGAACCCTGCGAATCTCACATCTTGATTTGATACGGAATCCTCGTCTCGCATCTCGCTCATTGGAAGAAGTGATCGCCGGCGATAAGGAGAGCAATCCTGATACATTCGTGCGCTTCGGTTTTCCCGCACCAGGAGTGGCAGTGTTGCGCGTTACGAAATGGGATCGCGTGGACGCCGCCATAGACCAGGCGTTCGAACGCATCGATAAGGCCCAGTCACGTGTCCTGCTGTTCGACATCCGAGGTAATCCAGGTGGTGACGCTACCAGTATGGCCCCGCTCGCGCACTTAGTGAATCGACCGGTAACGATCGGCACCTTTCTCGGTCGCAAGTGGTACGCGACACATCGGGCAGCGCCGACAGCAGACGAACTCTTTAATCTTCGCAGCATCGGAAGCGACACAAATCCGTCGTTGCTTTTCAGTGAGTTGCGCGACCATGGTGCGCTTGTCGCTAAAGTTTTGCCCCGTGCCCCGTATTTCGCCGGCGCGGTTTATTTGCTGGTGGACCACGTCACCGCGAGCGCATCCGAGCCGCTGGCTCATGCTTTGTTGCGAGCGGGTCGCGCTACTCTGATAGGTGAACGGACCTCAGGAAGTATGCTGCTGGCCTTGCCGCACTCTATCGGCGACGGATGGATTGTTACAATTCCAGAAGCGGATTTCGTAGCCGCGGATGGCCTGCGCCTCGAGGGTAAAGGCGTTGAACCGAACCTGAAGTGCGCGCCCGGCGATGTTTACTTAACAGCGGCGGAGCAGTTTGCAGCGATGTTGCCATTTTCGGCCGCCCTGGTGCGGGGGCAGTCGTTCGAATCTTTGAAACAGGCCGCGGAAGCCGAGAAGTCGTACCGGGCGGCGCTTCGAGTTGCAAACCAACAAAACCCGGCACCCACCACCAAATCCATCGCTTTGGTCCATAAACGGCTGGCAGTGATTCTGAAGGCCAAGGATGATCAGGCAGGAGCCCTGGCAGAGTACAAAGAGGTGTTGAAACTCGTTCCCGATGACGCGGAAGCACTCGCCGCAGTACGCGCTAACAAGTGACGCCGCACCGGAAGTTCCGGTAATCGCAGTGTGTTCGCCGACACCTTCGGTTTACTCTCAAGCTCCCGGCCCTTCTCGTCACCGACTCTCTTCGTCACCGGCTCTCCTTACCCACATCACGCGTCCTGATTCCCCCTAGGACCACGTCCCGGTGATCATTTCCCTTCTCCTGCCACATATCAATGTCCGGACCAGGGCTGCGGTTGTTTAGGCCCAACAGACCGGCACATAGCAATTTTGTTGGCGCTCGCGAAACCCGCGAGCGTTTGGCGCAGCAGTGTGCTGCGGGGGGAAAAGAAACCACAGCGTTAGAACGCGTGGCTTGAGGAGAACAACATGCTTAAGCAATTCACATCTGCGGTCATCGGTCTTTTGGCAATCTGCTTCGTGATCAATAATAAGGTTCACGCTCAATGTGCGAACCCACCGTTTGACAGCGCCGTAAAAACGACAATTCAACCCCTGAACCCATCAGGTTGGGTGGGCCAGCTCACGCCCGGTGATTTCGACCGTGACGGAAACCAGGACGTGGCGGTCATCGCGTCGGACAGCCTTAGTAACGCTACCCTTTATGTAATGTATGGAGATGGTCAAGGCGGCATCTCCCATCAATTCACCGCTCGCCTGCTTTCGAGTGATTTTCCACCTGTAGTTGCCGATTTCAACGGCGACTCGTTCCCGGACGTGGTTGCCGGCTCACGAGTGTTTTTGAGCAATAACGCAGGAAGCCTAGCCTACAGTGGCGACCTGCCGCTGAATGGTTACGCAATCGCCGGCGACTTCAATAACGATCAGCGGATGGACCTGGCTGTTGCGCGGTATGGCACTCCCAATAGCGATCCAGGTTCCGTTTACATCCTTTTTGGCAATCCTAGCGGAGGCTTCTATTCTGCCTGGGATTTTCCCTTCGTGTGGGACCCGACTGCGTTTATGAACCCGACGAACCTTGATGCAGGTGACTTCAATGGCGATGGAGTTCTAGATCTAGCGGTAGATGGCCCAGCGGCAAAAGTGCAAATACTGTTCGGGCACGTTAGTAATGGGGCTTTCACCGGACTTTCTAGCGGGCCAATGTTGGTCGGCGGGCAGGTCGGTGGATCAGCCGTTCGTGTTCGTGACGTCGATGGCGACGGGCACGTCGACGTGCTCAGCGTTGATTCGGACAGTTACGAATACTTCCACAATAACGGTGGAATCTTTGACGATGCTAAGTTCAGTTTTACAGACGGCGAGGATTGGCTCTATTTCTCAACCGCAGACATCGACAATGACGGACATCTCGACGTGATTATCCCGGGACGCTTGGGACGCTTCTTCGTAACCAATAGCGATGGCACCGGCGGGTTCTTGAATCGGACGACGTTTGGTGAACCGGAAAGATTGGAAGGTCTCGGGGTCGCGGATTTCAACAACGACGGCAAGCCAGATGTCGCCGGTACTTACCCGGTGCAGTCAGAGAGCGGAGTAGTGTCTTATCTCGCAATCTGGTTGAATGGCTGCTCATCGTCGCCTACGCCTACTCCAACTCCGACGCCAACGCCGACACCTACACCTACACCCACTCCGACTCCGACTCCGACCCCAACTCCAACACCCACCCCTACACCAACGCCAACGCCAACTCCGACGCCGACGCCGACGCCAATTCCGTCAAACGGAAACATATTTGTGGCCCAGTTGACTGGTGGCGCCGTTGTTCCTCCTGTCACTACTACAGGCAAAGGTTCGGGTAGCGTCGCCTTGATTCCGGGTACGAGAACCTTGATCGCGGGAGTGATTTTCGACAGTTTGCCGTCCAAACCAACCAGCGTACACATTCACGGTCCAGCCAGTCCGGGCGCTAATGCTCCAATTGTAGCGACACTTAAGATAGTTTCGCTGCAGTTGATAAACGGAAAGTGGAGTGGTCAAGCGCTGGCAATCTTCAACGCCACGTCGCAACAAATCACAGACCTGCGCACGCAAAGTTGGTACGTGGACGTCCACACAGTCGGTCATCCCAACGGTGAAATCCGCGGACGTCTCACGCCACTGCAACTACCCTTTACCGCCTCGAATGCTCGCGATCCATTCGGATCTCTATCTCATACCGACCGAGGTTGGATCAGGGTAGACGAGCTGCTGGTGCAATGGACTCAGCCTGGAGGTGCGGCTGAGCAATATGACTGGACAGCGAAGACTTAAGAGAGAGGTTGCGCTAAGCGAAAGCAAGAGTGCATATTGGGCCGAGCCATTCGGCCCAATATGTTTTTTCATTCTCTACGCTGACCCTAGGTCTCGCTGCCCTTGACGTTATCAATCTTCCAGACACCGGCCTCGCGTCGCAGGGTGACGTTGAGGTTATACTTCATTTCTTTTCCGTTGAGCGCGACCTGAACGGTGGCCTTCTGACCGTCAATCGTCGCTGGCGAAACGGTGAAGTTCTTGGCCCAGGATTCATCGTAGTCCTGCGCGTCGATAAACAAAACGGAGTCCACGTCACGGGCCGTTGCTCGTTTCATAAAGCTTTGTGTCACGTACTTCCTGAAGGTGGCCATGTTTGAACGTTTCGGGCTCGGGAATTTTGCGCCAAAATACCAGGTGTAAAACTGCTTCGTCACCTCTTCTGGTGACGCCACTTTGTCGGGCTGTTGACTGGCCGCAGACAGAAAAACCCGCAACTGAAACTCCGGCTCAGCCCTTGCCAAAGATGATTGTGAGCCGACTAGTAGAACGTAGAGCAGCAATGCGAAAACGGTTATGAGAGTGCGAAGATCAGTAAGCATATGTTCGCTGGAGGAGTAGAAGCGCATCATAAAGGGCCCTTTCTATTAACTTAGCCGCCAAGAATCCGGATCACAAACTCTTCCTGTTGTACACAGGAGGTTCAGGAGAAAATTGCGCGGATAGTATTCTTGGTCCACACTCGTGTCAACAAGGAGTTTTTGTTCAGTGGATTACGCAGCTTGGTGTATCCTTCCAGGTAACAAATCGGGTTCGCTGCTTTCTGCCTGCGGAGCGGCTATGTTTCAGAACCCCAGGGTTTCCGTCGGGCTACCCTGGGTTAACGACGCCCTTGATGAATCAACCGCACTTCTTAGGTGCTCGCTAAAACATAGCCGAAATAATCCGGAATGAGTCTCACGCAACTGATTCTTTGTGTCTTCTTGCTTTCGACAGGAGTTCATTCAAGCTGCTTTGCAAACGGACGAATCTAACAAGGGATTGCAGCAACTCCTCGCAAGCCCATGGGCCACCCTTTGCGCGTTATGGTCTAACAGGAGGTTGACAATGAGATTCTGGCACTTCAGCGCTGTGCTCGGCACTATCTTACTGATGGCCTTTGCCTTGCTAGCCAGAACGTCTACTCAACAATCAACTCAGACGCCCGATCTGGGGGCTCTACCTGACTCGGCGCTCAGCACGGTTACGATTAGTCTTGAGCGCACCGTTTGTTACGGCAACTGTCCGGCGTACGTGTTAACGCTAAAAGGCGACGGTAGCGTGGAATATCAGGGTTCCAAATTCGTCAAGGTAACTGGATCGCAGCAAGGTAAATTCAAAACCGAGGTGCTCAAGTCGCTGCTGACTGAGTTTGCCCGCGCAAACTTCTTATCGATGGGCGATAATTACTCATCTACGACCTGCAAGAACTGTGGATTTTGTACGGATATGCCGGCGGCAATTACGCGACTCACTGTCAACGGAGTAACACACAGCGTTGACCATTACTATGGCTGCCGGTGTGCACCGAAGTCGCTATTCGCTTTGGAAGAGGCGATTGATAAGGCGGCGAATGTGGTGCAATGGACCGGCAACGTCAGTGAAAGCGGACCGTTTGGAACGACTTGCAGCGGCGAATGATTACCATTCGAGTCGCTGACGTTGTTACTTTGAATGAGCCAGTTTCTATCAAATTACGCAAGCCTACTCTGGGTTAGCGACAGCAGTTGATGGGTCACCAATGTCACAATCTATGGATAGTCTTCAGAAGGCAATTGTGAGGCGTCAGGAAGAGCTTCATAAGGCAAGGGCCATACTGGCAAAGCGTGCCCGCAAATTCTCCTTGGTGTCGGGTGTGATTACAGTACTTACGGTCACGCTCGGCGCACTCGTCGCAACACGCGATACCGCCCTTTCACTATTTGCAAACTCAAGGACCCTTCTCGTGGTCTTCTATTCTCTGAGCGGCGTAATTATTGCTTCGGTGGCAGGTTTAGAAGCGGCCTTTAGATTCAAAGACAAGTCCGCAAAACTTCACCTGCTGGCAGCAACAACCGAATCGCTGTGGCGTAAGATCGATACGCGGTGGCGTAAGGAGGTTTCAAGTTCCAATTACACCGCTTATAGTACGGAACAAATCGAGGCAGCCCAGCGCCTCCTTGATCTCCAGGACGAAACACTCGAGCAAACGAGTCGGCAGGCTGCCGAACTTGGCGTAAATCTACCCTTCGAATTAGGCTCGTCAATTGAATGGGAAAACGTTCACGCGGCATAGGTGCAACTCGAATGCCTAACAACCGCAAGCACCGAACCACGCAAAGCGCCGTCCGCAAGCTTTCAATAGGTGATTGACTATGGCGATACGAGATTGAATAGCATCGAAACAGCTATCGAAAAGTGGAAGCGCGAAGGAGTGAGCTTACTGCCGCCGCTCTCACTTGAGGCAGTGGCCGCAAAGTTGAGTTTACTCGGCCGGCCCTGGTCTCGAGATCTACTAGCCCTCCACGCCGCGACTGGCGGGATGACAGATGATGAGTCAGATTCTCACCTTTGGTCACTTTGGCCCCTCGAGAAGGTCATTACAGCAACAACTAGTTATAACCGACCCTACATTCTGTTTGCGGATTTCTCAATCAATGCTCAGCTCTATTGTTTAAAATACGAAAATGATGAGCAGTCGTCGGTGGCAATTGATTATGTCAATGGTAACGAACCTAAAACAGTTGCCAGAAGCCTCGATGAGTTTTTCCAGGTATTTAACAGTGATGCTGCGAAATTGAAGATGTTTGAGTAGTCTCGTTACCTCTCACGAGCGGGCAAATGATGGGATACAATATTCAAGCAGTAGTTAGCTCACACCACACCACTCTCGCACTGGCAAAAT
Organism: Pyrinomonadaceae bacterium; assembly: GCA_035263325.1. Classification (GTDB taxonomy): domain Bacteria; phylum Acidobacteriota; class Blastocatellia; order Pyrinomonadales; family Pyrinomonadaceae; genus PSRF01. The sequence goes on from DATFRK010000017.1 coordinate 9,805, forward strand.
CTCGCAGTTGCGCGCAGCTGATTGAGTTACGAAGTGGTTTAGCGATGATTCCCCTGACGGCTGAACTCTACGATGAGATCAACAACGAAGCCTCCAGGGAATTCGACAATCCAGCGTTTAGTCGCTTTTTTCCGATTGTCACCACGCGTCGCGGCTCTTTGAAGCCGGCGCGCTGTATAAGAGCAATCCCGACGATCCACAGAAGTGGGTTGTTATCGACAAATGAGTTGTTCTGATTCTTTAATGCAAGTGAAGTCTTAAGTAGCCAAGCTGCCTACACTATGACACAACGCTAAATGAAGAGCCACGAAGTTAAGTTTTCCGACACTAGTCGACTTACATACAGAATGTTCATCTATGACACTGCGCCAGACCGTGGAAAGTTCAGCGGCGACAGCTATCTCCTCATTGAATTCGTTGGGACGCACGGTATCGGGTCCGAAGGAAATGGGGATAGCCTTTTCATGGAAACGATCATTAACTCAGCGTTGAATGTCTGGTTCGTTCAAGGCTTAGTGCTCGATCTCAGTGAGCTGTCGTATGAGTGGGGAGATTCGCTTGCCGATGTCCCACTCGTAGGTAAGCAAATGTTCGGCAATCGATTCCCGACTGCGGTGGTTGCCTCCGAGAAATGCAGGCCGGCGCTTGAGAGTTTGAGCCCATTCTTCAAGGGCGCTTTCGAGAGGGGCGGACAGGAGCAGTGGTTTTTCGAGGACGTGAGTTCAGCCCTACAATACGTCAAGGAACGGGCTGAGGCTTTGAAACCAGTAGAAGAGCAAAGCAAAAAGAAGAAATACTTCTGGCGCTGGTGATTGGGTCTTACGAACGTGACAGGGTTAGCTGATTCACGAGCCCGAAAATCGTCGACATGCAGTTTTGCATACAAGACGATAACAAAAAGTGAAACTTGAGTTTCTCTGCGCAACCTCAGCGTTCTCAGCGTCTCTGCGGTGACCGCCTGTTTACATCCATTCAACCGCAGAGGCGAGGAGACGCTGAGGTTGGCGCAGAGACACCCTCGGGTCGATTTGGTATTTGACTGTCGTTATTCTCGCAACAATATTCAGCGCCCAGCGTTAATCTGCTGAGAAAGCCCGCCAATTTGTCATCAGCCAGAGCGAGGGTGGAATGAAATACGAACCCGCGGCGTGGAGAAAAGCTTACCGGGATGATGGGTTTGTCGTCGTCCCGGACCTTCTTGACCCACCGACTCTTTCCCGCATGGGCCATGAATTAACTAGAATCATCGACGATCTAGACAGTCTCCCAGCGTCGCTAAAGAAGAAGATCTTCTTTGAGCGTGAGCATGTGAAGAATAACCCGCAATACTACGACGGCATCCTTACGCCGGAAGAGTGTGGGCTGGCGGTGCGGCAGATCGAGGACCTGGCCCTATTCGACACCTCGTTTGCAGAATTCATTTGCTACTCCCCCATGTTGGATGTGTTGGAAAGTCTTTTTGAAAGCTCCGAGTTCAGTTTCAATTACCTCATCGGACGCCCGAAAGCGGCACGCGTTGGTAACGGCATCAGCAACGGGCACTTCCATCGGGACACTCCGTTCGAGGACTTTACTGCGGTGAACACCGTGTTGGTGATCATCTGCCTGGACGACATGATGGCTGAAAACGGAGGGACGGAGTTCATCAGAGGCAGTCACCAGGTTTCTGATGAGGAG
>DATFRK010000018.1:0-6726 GCA_035263325.1 Pyrinomonadaceae bacterium
CATACTCGTGATACCACAGGCTTCAGCCTGTGGAGCTTCAATTTCAACCTAAGTTCTTCGCGGCGTTTTGTAGGTTGAAATTGAAACTCCACCCGGCTGAAGCCGGTGGTATCTCCCGTGTCGGTGAAGCTTCCTTTGTAGGTTGAAATTGAAACTCCACCCGGCTGAAGCCGGTGGTATCTTCCGGCGGGTTTGTCGCTCAGGCTAGGTCGAAACTGAAACTCCACCCGGCTGAAGCCGGTGGTATCTTTCCTGCCGCAAGCAACACTGCTGGCAGAACTGTTCGCAGACAAACTCAGCCGAAGACTTCTCCTAACTCAGCGGGTCTTCTTACCTCGCCTACGAGAACTTGATGGTGACTCTTTCTGTGTTGACTTGACCTGTGATGAGTCCTTCCGTGTTGGCCTGGCCTGCGCCGACTCCTTCTGTGCTGACTTGGCCTGTGTTGAGTCCTTCCGTGTTGGCTTGGCCTGCGGTGACTCCTTCTCTGTTGGCTTGGCCTGCGGCGATTCGACAGGTGCCTTTGGCGCTGGCGATGTCACTGGCGCTGGCGATATCACTGGCGCTGGCGATGTCACTGGCGCTGGCGATGTCGCTGGAGAAGGTGCCGGTTTCTCCAGTTCAGCAATGATCTCTCCCGTGTCTCGCAGCCTACAGTCGAGCACGTCTAACACTTTCGCGCTTTCACGGCGCAGAACGTCGCCACGAGCCGCTAACTGTCGCGCGTGCGTCTCCCGTTCCAAGCGAGTCTCCAAAGCCTGGTTCCTGTTCTCGTCAATTGCTGTCGACTCCGGAACCTTCACCACTCGCTCTTCAGTCTGGCCTACCCGTATACAGATTGCGTCGGCGAACTTCGCCAGCGGCTTACCCGTGGGATCAACGATTTGTAAGTGCGTATCCCGTTGGTCTCGATCCTTAACGATCTCAGGTGGAAATGTTAGTGCGGCGTTGCCGTTCAGATCAGTAATGGATTCAAGCAGCACGGTTTTTTCATCGTTCGGATCGAGAATCTGTACTCGGAGGCCAGGCAATCCTAGTTGCGGATCCTTTTCAGAAACTGCTCGCAACGAAGCCTGAAAGACATTTGGAACCGGATCGAGTACAACCGGCGCGGCCGTCAACTCGATTGACTTGCGAAAGTCATTGGTCACTTGCTCAGCCACCTTGGCACGATTCTCGAAATCTGCCGCAGTCTCTGCGCGTTCTTGCTGCAAGTCTTTTAAGTGCTGTTTGAAAAATTCCAGAGTGCGACTCTGAAATTGAGGAAGCGTAGCCTGGATATTTTTGCGCCAGTCGTCTGAGGTGAAGAGCTTTTCCGTTAGCCCCGCAACCGCAGTGGCGGCGGCGTCCAGAGTTAGACCATCAAGATGCCAGCGAGTAAAGTCAAACTGGCTGAAGTCTTGTTCGCCAAAGTCAGGGGGCTCGCACTGTGAACGCATAATTGCCTCCTTACAAACATTGATGCGCTTAAGGCGCCGGGAAATTATTGGCGCGAATTAACACTCCCGCAGACGCTGCTATTATGCCGGTGGTTAGGTTCGACGTAACGATGACTCTTACTGCTCCTGACCCCGGTGGCGTGGGGTTGCCGATAACCATGAGGGCGGTTCTTCCGATTCGAACCGAGTTGGCGTTGACGAGCGCTTCCGTGGCTTCGATTCTCATTGCCTGAAAGCCTCCAGGTAAATCGACCACATTGTTGCCAACATTGGCGCGAGTAGCTGTCAGAAAAACACCAAGGCTGTTGGCCACCGCCGGGTCCAGCATCAGGCACTGGTTACCTTGAAACGAGAGTGAGTCAATGAAATCAACCAGCACGTATACACCGACCGAATTTTGGCCACCAATGAATTGATTGTTTTGTATCAAGACCTTGTGACCTTGTGTCTGCGCTGCTGCGCTCATAAAGAGCGCCCTTCCCCCATTGTCGCGGATGACATTGTTCTGAAACCGAACCGCTCCGAAGATGCGCTGAAACCCAAACGCGCCCGCCGCTCCTCCAACATTCGGGCGATTGATGTTATTCGTCAACCTATTCCCGCTAATCTCGAGTCCCCCGGCGTCCTCAAAATAGACTGCGAACCAAGGTAGTAAATCACTGGGAGGGGGTGGAATAGGTGGAGCACAATTAGCCACGACATTGTCAATGAATCGCCCGTCCTCACTTTCACCGATCACCACGGCGCCACCAACTCGTCTTACCTGCCCGGCGGCAGGGGGTGGAACCTCACCGTTACACGCATTGATCTGATTTCGCGAAATACTGCCCTGACTTAAACGAGTTGTCTCGGAGAAGGTCCCGATGCCGAACCGGCGGACGATTTCGATTTCATTGTCTTCAATAGTAACGGCAAAGAGGTCGTCACGAAGCAAGATACCGTGGCCTGGTGCGCTGCGCAGGCGATTGCCTCTAACAGCAACTTGACTGGCTCCACGATGAAGGATCAGTAACCCCTCCTCGGGCGCAGCAACCCTCTCGCGTTGAACGCCTGTCAGAGTGTTGTCATGCGCGCTACAACGTGGGCCGTCAAGCTCAAGACCCACCGATGGACAGTTGACCGAGTTCTGGTCCACCTGAGTTAACATCACGGAAGAAATAATGCCCCGGCCGAAAACCGCGAGGGCGTTGCTTTGAACTAGATGACGCAGATTGATGAATCTACCTAGCACTGCAACCAAGAATTCTTGAGTTCTTCCACCTCCTCCTAACTCAATACCGGCAGTGGTACACAGAAAAAACGAGTTGTCGATGATCGAGAAGTCCGCACTCAACACTCGATCGGTTTTAAAAATCCCGCGGGAAAACGTAACGAAGATGTTGCGATGAATTTTAGCGATAAAGGCAAAAGCAACCGTCGTGAGGGCAGTGGGCAGGGTAGTGCCGGCAGCTAGAACGTTTGTGAACTGGACATCCGTCGCCAACCCAGCCGAAACTGAGCTCCTGAGAAGAACGGAGAGGCCCCTGAGGAGCTCTGCCAGTGACATCCAGATGATGCCGTTGATGCCAAGGAACTCATTCGCTGTGTAATCGACGTCAACGACGATGCCAACGTGGAGGACGCCGGCAAAGAGTCCGAATACAAAATTATCCTCGAACTTGACCACCAGTCCGAACACCACCAGCATCCCGACCACCGCGAGAATATCGTTCTGTTCGACGCGGGCGTTCAGCAACAAGAAACCAAGCACGGCAACTTGTGCATTGATCAGATTTCGCGCCACCACCATCCGGTTAGCCGAAAATACAAAAACCCCTACCGCCTGAAAATCACCCGGGGTCGCGGTAGTGCGAAAGGCATTCCACAACGCTATCTGAAAAGCGTCGATCGTCGCTCGTGAGATATTGATTTGACCAAGGGCTTCTCGCGGTAAGCCGCGCATACGATTTTCGACGATCTCAAGATCGAATGCCTGAGTCAGCAAAACCGATGCTTGCCGGGCGAGAATGTCGTTGCGACGCACTGCGAGCTGACGCACCTCGCCGCTCGTCGACGCAACTGCTAACGACGCTAAAAGTCCACACCGCACAATCTCGCAGTTGGTAGCGAGGTCTCCCTCAAAATCCACCGCCCGCGGCTGCCGCTGTAGTCCTCCGACACGTCCGGGAATATTAATCAGGTAACAATCCTCAACGCGGACAAAGTTCGACCCTGCCATGCGCACCAACGACTCTGCATTGTTGGACACTACAAACACGTTCTCGAGACGCACCTGTTCCGTCCCTCGAATCGTGAGAAAAACTCCCGGGAAGCCCTCTGCAGGCGCAAATAGAATTCGCGTGGCCGGCCCCATCCCCCGAATGATCACGTTACGCTTAGTATTATCGAGCAGCAGACCGGCGGTTACAGTGTAGAAACCCCGTCCGATACAGACGACACCACCGCGATTTCCGAGTGCATTGATGGCTTGCTGTATGTCAGTAAACTGACCGTGACTATCGACACCATCCCCGACGGTTACGGTGCAGTAGTCGCATTCGCAGGCAGGTGGCCAATGGTCGCGACAGTCGGTAAAGGTTGTGGCGTTGATATTGGCGGCCCAGTGAATAAATCCAAGTCGGCAAAAATGGTGCAGGATGCCCCGCGGCGGCGCTTCTTGAAGTTCCTCGATTGAGCCGTCGGCAGTGCGCGCGGCAAAAACCCAGTAGTCACCCACTTTGAAATTGCCAGTTGGAGGGTTGAGGTCAAATTGGACTTGAATTCCATCCTCGATATCGATGAGCCCCGGTGTTACATCGAGCAAGCCGTTCGGGTCAACGTTCAGCGTCTGATCCCAGCGCCGCACTCGAGTGTGCCGCGCAGGATCGGCTGGATTGAGATTTATCGCCCCCGGAATGGCGGGAGTGAAGTCCAGGATGCGATTAGCTTCATCGATGGCCGTGATCTGGGCCATGTGTCCAGTCAAGCCCTGGAACTCCCGAAAGTCATCGGTGATTTCGATAAAGTTCCCGATCTCGAATCTCAACACTTGATCGCGACCTACTTGCTGAACCGTGATCTGCGTTGGCGACGGAATGGCGGAAATGGACGAAGCGATGGTGGCGTTGTTTCGCGACCACTTGAATTTTGCGCCGCCGCCGATCGGTCCGGGCGTATGAATCTCAACCCGATAGAGTCGGTTTTCAAGACCACGATAGCCGCCCGAAGGAGAGATGATGCAAGGATCGTCAGACGCCGGCGGGGCAACAGCCGATGACGAGAGCCTCCCTGCTGAGGGAGCGGTTAGAGTATCCCAGGCGGGGATATCATCACCACAGCCATGGTCGCCTACGTTCTGGATTACACGTACTTGCCATGCCGATTGAATACGGGTAGTGGTGTCTGGTCCACCCAGCGCAATCTCGCGTAGCGAAGGATCTTCAAGTACTGTGACTTCACGCTGCCACACATCAATGTATACGAGATCCGTGGTGTTGGGAGCTGCCGCTAACGGCGGCGGCAGCGGCGCGGGCAAATACGGCTGATCGGCGTAAGGCACCGGATTAGTGCCGACCAACTCGCCAAGATCCTGGTGAAACTCGAGCGGCGGCAGACCGTGGTTCTCTACCTGAATCCCATCAACGTACATCCGGCCAACGCCGATGTCGAAAGCGCCCATTGCTGTCGGCGTCACCAGGAATGCGTCTGCGGTTGTATTGGGAACTACGCAGTGATTCACGATGTCGAGCGTTTCCGATCGCCAGTGGCGATCGGTGAGCTCGATGTATTCGTTGAAGTCAGCATCGAGATCGACCCGGCCCTGTTGTTTGAAAACCCCCGAGTAGTCACGTTGCGGTTTGAAGGTAAACCGCGTGTAGTCGCCAGCCATGATGGCCTCCTAATCAGGTGACATAAATGATCCCGGCATCCAGGCCGAAAGGTAAATACTCTTCCAGGCGAATCCGCAGATTGGTTTCACGCTGCGGCTGTTTGAGATGGCAGAACACACCCATTTCCGCCCCGTCCTCAGCCCCGGTGCGAATCTCCAGCGGGGATTTGAGACGAAGTTGCGCGTAACCGGGGTCGCCGTAGTGAATTGAAGTGAATGAGGGCACAATGCGAGCGCTGACTCGCGCGATAATCGCGGCCCGCTCTGCTGCAGTAACGGGAGCAATCTTTTCCGCCAGCTCGATCTGCCTCGCTATCTCAAACTCGGGCTGGCAACGATGGCGTCGCGGAGTTTCCGAATCGAGACTCACATAACTGAATCGCACGCAGCCTTCCTGCGTCTGATCGGCAAACACACGCCCGGTGAAGATGACTTCACTCGCCAGCGGAAGCTTCCGGAAGAAAGACAGTCCCAGAATGGTTACGCGCTCAAGCGTTCCGGGAGGTCCAGGCTGATTGTTGGTGCCGGTGGCACTTATCGCCGTGGCTCCCAATCCATCGACGATCGAGTCCAGCAGAACCAGGCTATCAGCCTGGTTCGGAAGACGAATTGGACCAGTAATGCTGAACGCCACTTGCAGACGAAATGACGCATTGATGGTTTGTCCGGCACCGTTCACCCGCTCAACGACTACACTGGGATCCGGCGTCGCCGGTGTTCCGTCTTCATTTAGACCGCGACCAGGAACCAGAGTCGTGTGCAGCAGGCGCAGGCGGTGTAGCTCGCCCGTTACATGAATGCCACCTTCGAAGAGCAGGCCGCTGAGTGTGAACTGTGACCCGGAATGATCACCGGTAATTTCCAGTTCTCTTCCCTGAGGCTGTATATGAGGACGCACTCCATCATTAGCCTGAATCACGAGAAAACGATCGTCAGCAAGCTCGAGTGGAGAGTTGAGGGGATAACTTCGATTGTCTTCGATTGTAATAACCGCATTTGGCCGACCCTGGTTGACCCATTCGTTGATGGCATTATTCAGACTAGCGAACCTTGGCGCCGGAGCACCTTCGAGCACTGACAACCGGAGGGGGGCTGGACTGAGTTTGTCATCGACCAGCCACTTCGCTCGTTGGTATGGCCCACCACCAACATCACCACTGAACCCGTAGTGGTAATTCACATCGACGCCAGTCGCTGGAACAAATCCTGGTCCAAAGGCGATTCGTCCAGTGCGCACATCGACGCCGACATTGTTTCCGGAAGGTTGTGACCACGTTGCCAGATTGTGACAGCGGATCTGAGCCTGAGGTACCGGCGCGCCATCGCGAATGATCACAAAGCTATCGGTGTTGGTAAGCCCGTAGAACCTGTCCGGACTTTTGAAAAAGGCGGCCGGCCGGATTGGTTGTGGGACATGAA